>CAZWYJ010000027.1:0-14288 GCA_964638165.1 uncultured Gammaproteobacteria bacterium
GATGAGCGAGCACGGCTCCTCCGAGAGCACGGGTCCGCGCACGGAAATATGCCGATAGACCACCTCGATGACCATGCCGATATTTTTACGGTCTGGAGGACGATTCACCGCGAGATCGAGGCATTGCATCGAGACGTGGAGGCGGCTGAAGATCCGAAGGCGCAGAAGGAATCTCGAGAAACAAATACTTCTTTGCAGGAGGAATCAACCGACCCTCAAAAGGAAGAAGTTTCGTACTCCCCGAACCAACAAGAAACGATTAACCACGCAAAAAAGCTCGGCATTTCCGATGCCGAAGAAATTATTCGGGAAATCGCAGAAGACCCGCGCGCAGATGATCTCAGGCTCAACGGTTATACGTACCTGAATCAGATGACTCGCGTTTCGGAAGCCCTCAATTCCCGCGATCGAGCAAGAACTGCGGACGAAACAGCAGCCCTCGAACGCATGCACGAGGAACTCCTCGAGAACGGCATCGCTATCGCATCCGGATCCGATCTCATTGAGCGCGGGAAGGATCAGAAAAGCCAACC
Source organism: uncultured Gammaproteobacteria bacterium (assembly GCA_964638165.1). Taxonomy (GTDB): domain Bacteria; phylum Patescibacteriota; class Patescibacteriia; order 2-12-FULL-60-25; family 2-12-FULL-60-25; genus 2-12-FULL-60-25. The sequence continues at coordinate 534 of CAZWYJ010000027.1, forward strand.
GAGAACAAAACGCCAAAGAAAAGCCGCATGAATCAAAAAACCTCCAATTGAAAAATCGGAGGTTTTTATTATCCGAACTTACGAGACGCGCTCTTTTACTTCCTTCAGGATTCGCTCAATGAATGCGGACTTCTCCATGCTCACCTGATCCTGCTGTCCGCGAATACGCACGGTCAGAGCCTCTCCTGACGCTTCGCGGTCGCCGATCACGAGCGCGTACGGGACCTTTGCCTTCTCCGCGACTCGGATCTTCTTCCCCACGGACTCCGTGTCATCATCCACGTGTGCACGAATACCTGCTACATATAATTCTCCGGCAATTGCCTTCGCAGCGTCATTGTGGCGATCAGCCACAGGGATCACCTGAACCTGCACAGGAGAAAGCCATGTCGGGAATGCGCCGGCATACTGCTCGATCAAGATACCCAAGAATCGCTCATACGAACCCAGAATTGCGCGATGAATCACGACCGGCCGCTTACGCGCTCCATCCTCCTCCACGTACTCGAGCTCGAAACGCTCCGGAAGTTGATAATCCAGCTGAACAGTGGCCACCTGCCACTTACGACCAATGACATCTTTGACGCGCACGTCAATCTTCGGGCCGTAGAAGGCTCCATCTCCCTCATTAATGCCATACGAAAGCCCGGAGGCATCCAAGGCGCTCTTCAAATCCGCTTCCGCCTGATCCCACGTCGCAACCTCTCCCAAAAACTTCTCCGGACGTGTCGAGAGGACCACTTCGACAATCGGAAGATTGAAGACCGCATATATCGTCTTGATTCGCGTGAGCAATGAGAGGACCTCATCACGCACCTGATTATCACGCGCGAAGATATGACAGTCGTCTTGCGCAAACGCACGGCAGCGCGTGAGGCCGCCAAGCGCCCCGGAGAGCTCATAGCGATGCAAAACGGTCGTCTCGGCCATGCGCAACGGAAGGTCGCGATAGGAATGCAGTGATTCGCGGAATACGAGCATGTGCCCCGGGCAATTCATCGGCTTTACAGCCATCTCGCGATCATCAATGGTCATCTTGAACAAGTCGTCTTGATAGTGGTCCCAATGGCCCGATGTTTTCCAAAGCTCGGAATCAAAGATCTGCGGCGTCTGAACCTGACTATAGCCTTCACCGTAAGAACATTCACGTACGAAGGCATCCAATTCCTGACGAACGATCGTGCCATTAGGGAGAAAGAACGGGATGCCCGGCGCCCACGGGTGAAACATGAAGAGTCCGAGCTCCGGACCGAGCTTTCGGTGATCGCGCTTCTCCGCTTCCTCAAGCATCTTGAGATGCTCGTCCAACTCCTCCTGCGTCGCGAAGACGAGCCCGTAGATGCGCTGCATCTGGGCATTCTCCTGATTCCCGCGCCAGTACGCGCCGGAAAACTTCGTGAGCTTGAATGCGCCGATCTGATTCGATGATTCCACGTGTGGCCCGCGACAGAGATCCACAAAATCCCCTGTCTTATATACGCTCACGGATTTCACGTCGCCCAAATCCTGCCTCTCTTCTTCAGAGAGACTCGTGGTCCCCTTTTCCTTGAGATCTTTGAGAAGCTCGACTTTGTACGTCTGGCCCATGCCGTCGAAGAGCGCGATCGCCTCATCAATCCCCATTTCCTGTCGAATAAATGGGAGATTGCCCGAGGTCATCTTCTTCATCTCTTTGGAGATCTCTTTGAGATCCTCTTCCATGACCGGACGCCCGATATCAATATCGTAGTAGAATCCGTTTTCGATAGCCGGACCTACGCCGAATTTCGCCTGCGGAAACAGGCGCTGAATGGCCGCTGCCATGAGGTGCGCGGCACTGTGACGTTGAATGTGAATATCCATAATGGTTGATTGGTTGATTGGTAAGTGGTTGATTGGCTTGAAGAAAAAACAAAAATCCGGCTCACCGGAACATTCGATTTTCATCGAATTCCGATAGCCGGGACGGTTCCGATAGACATCGGACCGCGGTTCCACCCGTTTTCTCCCCCATAGCCTTGGCGCAGGGGGAACGCTTTGATCTAGTTTTCACTACCCGGTTGGTAGCCGGGGAGAACGCAAGGTTCGTTTGGAACGATACAAGAATCAACGAAAAAGGTCAAATGAGCGCTTCCATGCTTTACAAAATACGTAAACGTGCTACTTTTTCTTTACGCTTTTGAAGACAACGCTGGAAACCAAAGAGACTTCGAGTCTCATGACCCAGCCCCTTATGCGCCTTGCGCGCTACAGGTGAGCATCTCGCTCACAATCTTCCTGAGCTAGTCCCTTCTCTCTCGCTCCCCCTCTCTTCTCCCCATTCCTCTCCAACGAGTCCGCCTCAAGCGTTGACTCGTTTTATTTATTATCGTTTTTTAGATACCCTGTATCATCCAATTAGTTCTCTACCTCATCTTGATCGTCACCCGATCTTTCTGCGTTGGCAGTCGCCGTATCCACTTCGGCCTCACGATGATTTCCGCATCTTCTACACCATCCGCCCGTTCAACGATACGCTCAGCTTCCGCGATCGGCTCGCCAAGAATATCCAGCTTGTCAAATGAACCCTCTGGAGACGTCCGCTTCGTAAGCACTTCCGCCGTCACCTCGATATCCGCATCTTCTGATGCCACGTTTGCGCTCTTGATCTCAAACGAGAGGTTCATGGGCGTGCCGGCCATTGCGAGCTTCCGTCCTTCCGGGACCGCGGCCTCGACCGCCGACTGAATGAAGGCAGCTAATTCCTGCTTGGCGTAGAAAACCGCCGTAACATTCAATTTCATAGACATGAGATACGCATCCGTCTCATCCCCAATCATCGCACTCGTATTCTTCGATACCACCTCGGTTCGATACGTCGCCTCCGAAAGCAAAGAGTCATTCACGCTCGTGCGAAGGGCCTTCTTCGCCTCCTCCAGAATCACCTCTTGCAGAACTTTTTCGGATGCATCAGCATCCTCCTGCCCAAATACCCGCACATTCCGCTCTCCACCGGCAAACGGCGTGATACTCTCGGCATAGACGAGCTTTTGCATGGAGTCCGAAAGTCCCGGGACGACAAACTTCTGTGTTTTGGTAAAATCGAAATTCGGCCCGGATTCGTCCGCGTACGCTTTGACGTCAACCGTCCCCTTGGCCGGAACCGTGACCTGTTCGCTGATACGATACAGTCGGCCATCGCTCGTGAGCAGCCTCGTCGTCTTTACGAGTGGCTGTGGCTGGGAATTCGTATTCGTAATTCGCACCGTTCCCGTAGAAATTCCCTGAATCTTCTTCGAATCCCCCTTAGTGACCTGAAATTCCTGCACGCGCTCAAAAACCGCCTGCACCACGCGACCACGCAATGCTCCGTCCGTCCGATCCCGGGAAACTTTTAAATTCACCCGAATCGGCGTTGATTCTCGAGAAGGCGTAATCCACACCGTGGCGCGCACGGAAGAAAACCACAAAGCGACAAAAACGATGACGATCGTCAGTCCGATGAAGGACATGGCGATCTTCCGATAGACGCCGGACACCGGCGAAGGAGGAAATGGATCGCGACCCCCTCGATGCTTTTGATGGCGAACGGCCATAATGTGGCCTTAGTATAGCACGTTTTATTAGAATGCAGAATGAGGGATTTCGTATTTCGTAGCTCGTAGTTCGTATTTCGGGCGGCGAGAGACGTACACGCCGCACGAATAACAGGAAATGACCCGAACTACGAACTACGAAACGCGCCCCGCTCCCCCTACCTTCACCGTATCCGGACCCAATATCCCCTCCAATTCTTTGACGACCGCATCGTGAAAGGCCATCCGCTGCTCTGACTTGATCAGACGCGCACCGGTTTCATCATGTACTTTCAAATACACGTCATGCATCCCCGGATACCGTTCGCAGCACGTACGAAGCTGGGCCAAGATTGTCTGAGAAAGATTCGCCCGAACATGGAGAATGATCGGAACCATATCCTGATGAGAACTTTTTGTACTCTTCATCGAATCCTCAGACGAATCTTCCCAATCCCCTTCCCGGATCGCACCTTCCGGCATGGAAGACTTGATCATCGGGAGGTTCTCCGGCGTGATCTCAAAACACGTTTCAACGAGTAGCTTCATCTCCCCGTCCTTCTCCTGAGGTCGGCCCGTCACGCACATCACGGAATCCGTTTTCAGGATAGACTCGTAGTCTTTAAACGTCCGTGGAAACACGACGGCTTCGACGGATCCGGATAGATCCTCAAGCTTCGCGAAGAGCATCGGATCCCCTTTCTTCGTATAAATCTTTTTCGTTTCCACCATCACGCCTCCGCAACGAACCATCTTCGCCTTCTTGTGCTTCACGAGGTCGGAAATGGGAACGAAGTATCCCCGAAGATACTCCGACGTTTCCTTGAACGGGTGCTCGGACACGAAGAGGCCGAGGAGTTCGCGTTCCCACGCGAGACGTTCCCGTCGGGTGACTTCCGGAGCCGGCTTCATGGTGATCCGACGAACCGTATCAATTGACGTATTCGCGAACAAACTCGATTGGCCGCTCGAAGCCTCCGTCTCGATCTGCTTGTGGAATGCGAGTAAGGCATCAATATTAAAAAGAAGTTGGTTCCGCTCCCCGAAACGATCCATAGCTCCGGACTTGATGAGCACCTCAAGCGCCTTCCGATTGAATGCGCGACCGCGGATCCGAGAGGCGAAGTCCGTGATATCTTTATACGGGCCGTGCTCTTTCCGTTCCTGCACGATGAGCTCCGCCACGTCTTCACCAAGCCCTTTGACGGCATGCAGGCCAAAGCGAATCGTCGGCGTTTTTCCTTCCTGATTGAGCGATGCTTTCACGACGCCGAAACCCGAAAATGATTCGTTCACATCCGGTGGCAAGACCTCCATGCCCATACGACGACACTCTTCGACCTCAATCGTAATACGGTCAATATTACTGATATCCGAATTCATGAGCGCAGCCATGAAGCAGGCCGGATGATGCGCCTTGAGGTAGGCCGTCTGGTAGGCTACCAAGGCATAGCACGCCGCGTGACTCTTATTGAATCCGTACGCGGCGAATTCCTCAAACTGGGTAAAGACCTTCTCCGCGATCTCGCGCTCCACGCCATTCTCTGCCGATCCGTTAATGAACTTCTCGCGCATCTTCACCATGAGCTCGGCGATTTTCTTCCCCATGGCTTTGCGCAATGTATCAGCCTCCCCGCCCGTAAAGCCGGCCATGTCTTTGGACACTTGCATGACTTGTTCCTGATACACGGGGATACCGTACGTATTCCCCAAAGCGTTCTCAAGGAGCGGGTGCATGTACTCGATCTTCTCCCGCCCATGCTTTCGGCGGATGAACGAGTCGATAAACTGCATGGGGCCCGGGCGGTACAGCGCCACCATAGCGATGATATCTTCAATGCATGTCGGCTTGAGCTCGCGAATGTACCGTTTCATGCCGTCGGATTCCAACTGGAATACGCCTGTCGTTTCCGCGCGTCCAAGGAGGTCATACGTCTCCCGATCATCCAGTGGCACCTTATCTATCTCAATATGGATACCATACACCGCTTCCGCGATGTCCATACATCCGCGAATAATAGAAAGGTTTGAGAGGCCCAGAAAATCCATCTTCAAAAGGCCAATAGCCTCTACGGACTGAAGTGAGTACTGCACTACGACTTCCACATCTCCGCCCTGCGCTTTCTGCATTGGCGCGTACGCATCCAGTCGTTCCGGCGCGATAATGATGCCACAGGCGTGCTGTGACGCATGACGCGTAGTCCCTTCGAGGCGGATCGCGAGGCCAATCAGCTGTTTGACGCGCGGATCCGTTTCGACCAGCGCACGGAGCTCCGGGCTCTCCTTACTCGATTTCTCCAGCGGGATATGCTTGCCTTGCACCGGCGGGGGGATGACCTTGGCCACGCGATCAACCTCCTGGAAGGTCATACCGAGCACGCGCCCGACATCGCGTACCGCGGCTCGCGCGGCCATGGTTCCAAACGTGATGATGCCGGCCACGCGATCGCGACCGTACTTTTCCATTACGTACTCGATCACATCCTTGCGGCGCTCATCATCGAAATCCATATCAATATCCGGCATGGAGATACGATCGGGATTCAAAAAGCGCTCAAAGAGCAATCCGTATCGAAGCGGATCAAGATCCGTAATCCTCAAGGCGTATGCCACGATGGATCCGGCGGCGGATCCGCGCCCGGGTCCAACGACGACGTGATGCAATTTCGCCCAATTCACGTAGTCGTGGACGATCAAAAAGTACGTCGCAAACCCCATGCGTTCAATTGTGCCAAGTTCAAAATTCAGACGCTCCTTTCCCTCTTCCGGAATGACTCCGTTGTACCGCTCCATGAGTCCAGCCTCACAAATCGCGCGAAGCTCCTCTTCCGGCGTGCGCCCGCTCGGCACATCAAAGGTCGGGAGCAGATTCACGCCGAGCTGAAGTTCAACCCGGCATCGGTCCGCGATCTTCCGGGTATTCTCAATGGCATCCGGGACGTGCCGAAAAGCCTCGATCATCTCTTCCGGGCCGGACATCGAGTGATCTGTGGTGGAAACGGAATAGCGATTCTGATCGGAAAGAAGCTTCCCGTCATGGATACACTGCAGAACGTCCTGCGCCTCGCGATCCTCAGGATCTTCGTACAAAATCTCTTTTGCCGCCACGAGAGATGCTCCGGTCTTGCGCGCCAAGGCGATCAGCTTTTCATTCGCCTCATTCTGCGTGGGCGATTCCGGATGATGGAGGATCTCCAGAAAAAAATTCTCCGCGCCGAATATCTCCTGATACTCCCCGAGGACGCGCTCAGCGCCCTCTTCGTCGTGCGAAAGGAGGAGCTTCGGAATCTCGCCACCGGTCGTTCCGGAAAGCGCGATGATACCCGTGTGATAGCGCCGGAGAGCATCCTTATCCGTTCGCGCCTTGTAGTAGAACCCTTCCAAAAAAGACTCCGAAATAATCTTGAGGAGATTGTGATACCCTTCATTCGTTTCCGCCAAGAGGATGAGCGAATAGGATTGATCGTCCACGCGCGCACGCTTATCGGTCAGCTTATTCTTGGCCACATTCACCTGCACGCCCAAAATCGGCTTGACGCCCTCTTTGGTCGCCGCTTTATAAAAATCCACCGCACCATACATGCCCGCCCGATCCGTAAGCGCGATCGTGTCCATGCCAAAACTCTTCGCCTTCTTCACGATCTTCTTAACGTCGCCGAGCGCGTCATACAACGAATACATGCTCCGCACGTGGAGGTGGACGAATGGGCTCTTCGGTTGTTCGATAACTTCTTCTGGCATACGGGTTTCCTTCGCTGACGGGGCAAGCCCTGCAAAGGGGTGGTTTAGGGTTTAAGGATTTGGGGGTTAGGATGTCCCGGCAAACACTATACGAGATCGAACGTGGCAAGAACTTTCTCGTCTCCGAGGTGTTCGACGGTGATATCAACGAGACTCCTGATCTCATCCGTTTCCGCTTTTGCGAGCGCAATGCACCGCATCCCCGCTCGCCTCGCAGCCATCATACCAGAAATTCCGTCCTCAACCACTAAACAATATTTCGGATCCACTTCGAGGCGTTGCGCCGCCAACAGAAACACGTCCGGATGCGGTTTCCCGTTCTCTACTTCGTGGCTACTACAGATAGCATTAAATTCCTGCTTCACGCCAAGCTCCGTCAAGACTGAATCAATAAATGAAGGGTGCGAACCGCTTGCCACGGCAATCGGAATAGATCGGGACTTAAGCCGCTTCATAAATTCCACCGTCCCTGGGATAGCCCTCACGTGCCCTTGCGTTTCATTGTTGACCGTACGCCTCCACTCGCTCAAGAGTACGTTCATATCTGGCATATCAATTCCATTTCGCTGGAATGCGTCCAAAAAAAACTCCCTACTTGAAACCCCGGCATATCGCTTTGTTATTTCTTCAGGAGGAATTGCTATGCCATATCCAGACAACAAAACCGATCCGGCGGACGAGCAGATACTCTGCGTATCGGAGATTACGCCATCCATGTCAAAAATAACCGCGTTTATTTTTATCATGACCTGTGTGAATTGAAATGGATGAATCGAGCCGACCTACGACCTACGACCTAGATTTTGTCCGACAAGGAGCGTGGTGGCAAGTGGGCGGATGTATCAATGAACACTTTTCTGTTCTTTCATAGTTCGCTCTCGAATATCCAATGAGTACAACCGAAAGACACGTCCGAAAACGTGCCTTTTTATCGTCTATCGTTTGATCGCCTAGCGCCGACGGGATCGCCGACGAGGCGAGGGTTCCTCTTCATCATCCTCATCATCGTCTTGATGACGGGCTCGCATGTACTCTGCGAGCGCACGGCCTCCTTTTGCAATGGCATTGATGTAGGAAGAGGAAGATTCCAATCGGTCGCCGATGTTCAAGATCTTCTTCTCCACCCATACTGCCTTCTCTTGAACACTCTTCATGAAGCGGTTCGCCCGCCTCATGGCGATTGCTGCTTCAAACAGCATCCATGTGAGCATCGCTGCGACCCAGAGCACAGCGATGGCGATCACAAGGTATAACAGGTCTAGCGTGGAAGTAAATGTCATATGCCCCTCTCACGAGAAAGTATAGCACGAATGTGTGCTGATGCGGAGAAGATGAAGAAAGGGTGTTGATAAATTATTGCCAGGATTCGTGAAGATACTTTACCAAGAGTTCTTGTAGCTTATTGCGATCAACGAGAGTTACGGCATTCGAATGCGCTAATGCCTTTGCTTCCGCTGTAAATGAAGAGGTGGTAGCAACCACAGCCTCCGTGCATTGATAGTGATTCCGAGCAGCAACGGCTTGCTGTACGGCACTATTCCCAACCGGAACGGTGTAACACTTTGCCTGAAATCAATTACCCCGCAGCAGAGCTGACGGGGTATCGGAGGACAAGTCTTCGACTTATACTTCGATACCCCATGCGGTAACCGCGCAGCAGAGCTGACGCGGAATTAGCGAGTTAAACAGGAATGACCCTTGCGTACAGCGATAACATCCCCGCCCTGATCGCCAACGCCTCCTATACGCTTTGCGCTATACCCCATCGCCTCAAAAAGACGAACGATCAGGTGCTCAAAATCATCACCTTTTTTATTCAGCTCACTAAATGAATGGATTTCTTGAGTACTTACTCGATTCGTGAGATAGGTTCGCTCTTTTTTATCAATAAATTCTTTCAAAAGCCATTCCATCTGAGCATCTAATGATTTATTTTCGCTATAATCCTTTTTCACAAAATGAATGCTCCTTTGCATTAACTCATCTCGAAAATCTTCTAAACGCTTCCAATCAAAAGCATAGCCCTCACGAGGACGCCATGCAGATATCGTACGAGCCCCCACCTCTTTTCCAAAACTTTCGATAAAATTCTCAACTACGGAATTCAGTCCCTTTTCAGAAAGAACGTCCCTAAGTCTATTCCTATCTTTTAATGCCTTTCGACGAAAAAGGATGCCAACCAAAACAGCTGCAAGTATCAAAACCAAAAATAACACTGCCCCTAATTGCGCTGACTTATCTTTTGAAAAAAGAGCGCCGACCACTCCCAAGGCAAAAATGATCGCACAGCCGGTTCCTGGGCCATTTGCGAAATCTTCAGCGAATGAACTCTGTCTTCTCATAAAATTATTCAAAAGTATATCAAAAAACCTGTGGCGACGAAAGATTTTTTCCATAGAGTGAACACGCCAGCGGTGCACCACCTTTTACCACGGAACGATATTTTTAGCCCACTCAATACCTCACAGCAAGCTCCCTTCCCTGTGAAACAGGGAAGGGCTGGGGATGGGTGTCTTTTATCGCATCTCCGCCTTGAACGAGTCCCGAAGCGTTTTCTGAATCTCCCCCATGAGCGCGTCCACCTCTTCCGTAGTCAGCGTACGTTCCGTGCTCGCAAAGACGAGGTGCATCGCAAGCGACTTCTTTCCTTCCGGCAATCCCTTGCCCTGATACGTATCAAACCACTCTACGGACGCAATGAGCGGATCAATGCCAGAGATCGCACGCTCGATCTCCCCATACTCCGTTTGTGCATCAATGACGATTGCGAGATCGCGCCGTACTTCCGGGAATGCACTGGATGGCGCGTATGACGGACCGTGCCCGGCGGATCGGAAAATTTCTTCGAGATGCGCATGCGCCATGGCCACGCGCCCATCTATCTTCATATTCGCCAAGACCTTCGGCGAGACCTCGCCGATCGTGGCCAAAAGCGCATCCCCCTTGAAAGCCTGAACCGTTCGACCCGGGTGCCAGAATCCATGCTCGGATACGCGCTTCCATGAAATGCCCGGGATGCCGAGTTCTTCCAAGAGATGCTCAATGAATCCCTTCGCCTTTTTGAAGAGATCACCCTCGCCAAAATAGGCGCATGCGAGTTCCAGCGATTCATCCGGAAGCTTGTGATAGCCCTCTTGAACGAGATACGCGTTCGCGACTTCAAAGATTGCCTGTTCGCGGAACCGCTCCTGATTGTCCGCAACAACCTGCAAGAGCGACGGCGCGATCGTCGTACGCATGATTGCAAAATCTTCCGTGAGCGGATTGAGGACTTTGAAAGCCTTGTTCGGATCATGGAGCGTTTTCTCAAACAGGGTGCGCGACACGAAGGAGTAGGAGTAGCACTCCGTAAGCCCCGCGCCTTTCGCAATCTCTTTGACACGATCCTCCCACACCACCTCCATATCCGTCCGATGCGGAGGCAGGTCGCCGACCGGCAATACTGCCGGAATGTTTCCGTACCCGTAAATGCGCGCGATCTCTTCGACGAGATCCACGCTGTCTTCGACATCAACCTCGCGCCACCATGGGACTGTTGCCTTGATCGTTGACCCGGATGACGTCACCTTGAATCCGAGACTCTGGAGCATTTTCTTCTGGGTTGCAATCGGAACGCTTACTCCCATGCGCCCCTCAACCTCTTTTACGCTGATGGAAAATGCTTTCGGCTTCGACTTCTTCGGATACGCATCCTCGACCGCCGTAACCGCGCCACCGCCGAGATCGCAAGCGAGCGCCACGGCTTGAGCCATAGCCAATGGGATCCCTTCGGCAGAAAGGCCTTTCTCGAATCGGAGTTGAGAATCGGAATAGAGGTTGAGACGACGGGATGTGCGTCGCACGGATACGGAATCGAATGCCGCGCACTCAAAAATCACATCCGTCGTATCCTCATACGCGCCGGAACGTTCACCTCCCATGATCCCCGCGATCGCAACCGGCCCTTTCGCATCCGCGATTACGAACGCCTTCTCATCCAAATCATAGGACTTGCCATCGAGAGTTACCATGCTCTCCCCTTTCTTCGCGCGACGCGCATGCAATTCCGGATTCTTTCCATTTGTCCGCAGGCGGGAGACGTCGAACACGTGCATAGGCTGGGCGTATTCGAGGAGAACGTAATTCGTAATATCAACCAAGAGCGAAATCGGATTGAGCCCGGCGGAGATAAGGCGCTGTTTGAGCCACCACGGAGACGGGCTGTTTTTTACCCCGGAAATGCGCACGCCCATGTAGCGGTGACAGAGATTCTTGTCGTGAACCTTAATAGAAATGGGGCGCGGATCGCGGGGCGCGGATCGCGGGATTTTCTTCGGGGAATCCCAAAGCATTTTGCGTCCGAGGATCGCCGAGGCTTCGCGCGCCATGCCGATCATGCCCATGGCGTCCACGCGATTCCCCGTAACTTCGATATCCATGACCACATCACCCGTGAGGTCCAAGAGGTCCGCGATCGGGGTTCCGGCTTTGAGCGATGCCGTGCTTCCAAGCTCTTTCCCGAGATCGAGGATTTCCTTCTCTTCGTGCGGGAAGGCATCCGCGAGCCCGATTTCATTCGCCCCGCAGATCATGCCGAATGATTCCACGCCGCGAAGCTTCGCGGCCTCAAGCGTGACTGGCTCCCCCTCCCCGTGCCATTTGACCCGCGCGCCGACTTTGGCGAGCGCCACGAATTGCCCGACTTCGAGATTCGACCCTCCGCACACGATCTGCGTAAGGGCGACGCGAGGCGTTTGCGCAGCAGGGGCGACGCGGGGCGTCGCCCCGACATCAACCATGCACACGCGAAGCTTGTCCGCATTCGGATGCGGATTCACGCTCACGATCTTGCCGACTACGACGTTCTGCAAAAGCTCATCGCGCGGGATGATCTTTTCGACCGCGGGTCCGGAGAGTGACATCTTGCGCGCGAACTCATCCGGCATAATGCCTTTGAGATCCACGTAGTGCGAGAGCCATTTGTAGGAGACGAGGGAATTCATATGAACAGAAACTGGGGTTGAAAAAATTAAAATTTATCAAGCAACCGTATAGACATAACAACGCCACTCATATGGATTTTCAAAATCTTTCATTTTGCAAGGTCGAAAATTATACAGGATCGTCATTATGAGCAAAAAGAGGTACGAGACGCTAAATGCAATAACAAGAATCATCTGAATGCGCCTAAGAACAGTCCAACGCCCGTCTGAACTCTTTCCGAAATAATAATAGACGATTGCCAATAACAGGCACAATGGTATAAAGAAAGACAGACTTAAAGAATAACGCCCTCCAGAATCAAGCAGCTCGAAGGCAAGAGGATTGATGTAATAGAGGGCTACCAATCCAGACCAAAATACACCCGGCAGGACGAGGATCGTCCATGCATTCAGCCAATCTCTTTGTTTCTTTTGGGTGGCAGGAACGAGGGAGTTCATAGGGGTAATTGGTTAGAAGCTGTTAGGAAAGGCCGAAACCGTTTCTAACCAGTTTAAAAAACCTATCAGCAAAACACACCCGATGAGAAAAAAAGCGCACATCAAAAACGCTCGTTTGTCCCACATCTTTTTCCAGAAAAACTGCTTAGGATGCCGATGAATCAATTCGCGTAAAAGTACATCTCCACCAATCAACGTGACGCTCATTAACCAAACGAGACCCGCTTCCACGTAGACTTTTTCTGCATTAAAAGAGGGAAAAATATACGTATTCAACATGCTAAAAAACGGTAAAGATGCAAACAATACAAACAAACCCATCCATTCATGAACTGATGGCCGAATATCAACTCGATTCGATGGACGAGCAATGCGATGAAGTACCTTCATATAGCCTAGAACTGCTCAAGAAATCGCAGGTCGTTCTTATAGAGAACACGGATATCATCGAGCTTGGTTCCGCTCTTCATGCTCGCGGTTCGTTCAATACCCCACCCAAAGGCAAAGCCTGAATACTTTTTTGGATCAATGCCTCCGGCTTTCAAAACATTCGGGTGCACCATGCCCGCTCCGCCAAGCTCCAGCCATCCGCGCTTGCAGGTCCGGCACTTCACGCCATCAACTTTCCCCGTGCCTTCACAGACCCCGCAGGACACGTCAATCTCGAAAGACGGCTCCGTGAAACGGAAGTGATGCGGACGTAATCGCGTAACGCGGTTCGGACCGAAGTACGATCTGGCGAAATAATCCAGGACACCGCGGAGATGCGTAATCGAAACACTCTTATCAATGTAGAGACCTTCGAACTGATGAAAGACCGGGACATGCGTGACGTCAATCTGGCGACGGTAGCACTTGGCGATATTGATCATGCGGATCGGAAGTTCGCCGAGCAACATTTCGCGCACTTGCGAATTCGAGGTATGCGGCGTAAGCACCATACGCCCCTGCTTGGTCTCCGGAGCGTCCACGAAAAAAGTTTCCCACTCATCGCGCGCCGGATGGTCTTTTGGCATGTTCAGCGATTCAAAAGCGAACCAGTCCCAGTCCACTTCCGGATG
>CAZWYJ010000028.1:0-14198 GCA_964638165.1 uncultured Gammaproteobacteria bacterium
CTTTCGTTATCGAGAAGGTCTAGGGTGACGTGAATCATCATGCGGAGAAAGGGGTTCCCTCGCAAAAGCCTCGGGGCAGGCTCTTCGTCGCTCGTCGAAGACTCCTCGCTCCTCAGGATGACGGGGTGGGGGACGATGGACAATGAGCGAGAAATATCGCATGATGATAATCATTTCTATGAATGTTGATTATCTCCGTCTCCGCAGCTACGTGATCAAAGCGATCCGTGCTTTTTTCGATGAGCGCGGATATACGGAAATGCATACCCCGCGCCTTGTGGGCCTCCCGGGGCAAGAACCTCACCTCGAACCCTTCGAGACAGGGGTGTTTCATCCCACGCCCCACGCCCCACGCCTCATGCCCTGTGTTTTAATCACGTCCCCTGAGTACGCGATGAAGCGCCTTCTCGCCGCGGGCATGGATAAGATCTACGACCTTGGTCCGTGCTTTCGGAATGAAGAGCCTTGGGACGGCACGCATGATCCGGAGTTTCTCATGATCGAGTGGTATCGGAAGAACGCGGATCTCGCCTCACTCATGGATGAGACGGAAGAGATGATTAGGTCCGTAGGATCGTATGTCCGTATGCCCGTAGGTCTAAACCACAAATCCCAAATCCCAAACCCCATTCCCCGTCTTACCTGCGAGGAGGCGTGGAAGTCCGCAACAGGGACGGATCTTGCGGGGTTGATCAATGATCGTGAGGCCATGGCGCGTCTCGTAGCGGAACGGGGGCAGACCGTGGCGGAGAGCGATACCTGGGATGATCTCTACTTCAAGATCTTCCTTTCGGAGATCGAGCCGAAACTCGCGAAGGATGGATGCTTCCTCTACCGCTACCCGATCTCCATGGCCGCGCTCGCCAAACCGTGCGCGGATGATCCGCGATTCGCGGAACGCGTCGAACTCTACCTCGGAGGATTGGAGCTCGCGAATGGATTCCACGAACTCGCGGATGCGGACGTCCAGCGTGCGCGATTCCTCGAAGAGCAGGAACTCCGCAGGTCTCTTGGCAAAAAAGTCTGGCCTCTTGATGAAAAGTTTCTCGTTGATCTCCCGAATATGGGTGATGCAGTCGGTATCGCTTTCGGCATTGACCGTCTCGTGATGCTCCTTACAGGCGCATCGTCCATCAACGACGTCATTCCATTCTCGGCACGAGAGCGATTCGGAGGAGAAGAGGGATAGTCTGTTTATCGAGAGAGGAGGGATTGTAGTTTTTTCCTCTCCTCTGCATCATACGTCGCGCGTACGGCTTCGATGACAATATCTTTTTCTGCAAAATGTTCATCTTGTGCAATGTGGAGGAAATCATCGAAGGTCACGGGTGTAAGCGCGATCTTTTCGCCCGGATCCAGGGATTGGTCCGCAACCCGGGTCAGTCCTTTTGCGATGAATGAGTAGATCGTCCATTCGATCTTGCTCGTGGGCTGTGTGACTTTCCAGAGAATAAAATCTTTTGCTTCATAGCCTGTCTCTTCCAAGAGTTCGCGCTTTGCGGCATCGAGGACATCCTCTCCTTCATCAACACGTCCCCCCGCGGCTCCGATGAACGGCCGTTTGCCCGGCTGTTCCTGTTCGGTGAGCAGGATACGCCCGTCATCCAAGACCGGATAGATCACGACCGTGTCCGCGCGCTTCAATTTCTCGAATGTCTCTGTTGTCCCGTCGAACATCTCTTGTTCCCACTGGTAGACGTCGAAGATGATGCCTTGAAAGACGCGTTTTGCATGCGGAGGGATGGGCTGGGCGGAAGCAGGGCGCTCGATGGTCATAGTACGGGGAGTATAGAATGGGGAGGGGGTAGTGGGTAGGGGGTTTCGCATTTCGGAGTTCGTAGATCGTATTTCGGGAGATATGCTCTCGGAGCTCGATCCACGAATTTTATGCCCGCCACTTGACGATTATCGCATTTTTTTGCATACTTCCCGCAAAATAACTCGTCGTTCGGGGTTCGCATTCCGTATCTCGGGATGCTATCCAGGCATCATCCTTGCCCGAAATACGAATCCCGAAATACGAACTACGAACTATGGCGTCTCCAAACGAAATCAAGAAAGGCATCGTCCTCCTCTTCAATAATGACCCGTGGGTTGTCACGGAGTTCCAGCACATCAATCCGGGCAAGGGCGCGGCATTCGTTCGTTGTCGCATTAAGAATATCCGCGACGGTCGCACGCTGGAGCAGACAATTAAGGTCTCCGAGTCCGTCACGATCGTCGAAGTGGAGTACCGCAATATGCAGTACCTCTACAAGGATGAAATCGGATACAACTTCATGGATCCCGCGAGCTACGATCAGGTTTCCATGGACGCTTCCTCCGTCGGCGATCAGGCGAAGTACCTGCAGGAAGGAATGACGGTCATGTTGAGCTTCTTTGAAGGGAAGCCGATCGCTTTGCAGGTTCCGAAGAAGATGACATTTACGATTACGGAGACCATGCCTGCCGTCAAAGGTGATACGGCCGGAGGTAATGTCACGAAAGAAGCGACGGTTGATGCGGGCTTTACGATTCGCGTTCCGATCTTCATCAATCAGGGGGAGCAGGTGATCGTGAATACGGATACGGGTGAGTACGTGGAACGGGCGTAGAGATAGAATCTAGAATACAGAATTTAGAATGAGAAAGGCTTCGAATGTATGTTCGGAGCCTTTCTGTTTTTCTGTCCCGCATCCTATGCTCCATATTCTATATTCTGTATTCTCTATTCCAAATCATGCTATACTTCCTTTCAATAAGACGCCTCGGAGGGGGATATGTCAGACGCATTACTGCAATACTTCCAGAAGCAGAAGGGGATCTGCCGAAATTTCCCGGATCCGATTATTATTGTTGATAAAAATGGAGTCGTCGTGGACGGATGCGGGGGGTCCGGAGGCACGTTTCATACGGACCCGTCAGAATTCAACGGGAAGCACTTAACGGAGACGTCTTTTTTTGTGGATACGTCACAGAAGGAGATGCAAAAGATCATCAAAGACGTTTTTTCAAAGGATCAGGTGATCAGTTCTGATGTCATCGTGCACTCAAAGGATGGGAATGGAACGGTTCAGGTTATTGCGAGCTTGCTCGATGAGGATAAAGAGCACGCGGTTCTCATTTTTCATGATATTACATGCGTTCGAACTGTTGAGCAGCAGCTTTTGGACAGTCAGAAGCGCTACGAACAGCTTTTCGATAACATGCGGAGTGGCGTGGCCGTGTATCGGGCCATTGATGACGGATCGGATTTCCTGATCACGGATTTCAACAAGGCCGCAGAGCGTTCGGATAAGGTGAAACGTGAGGACGTGATCAATCATCGGATCACGGAGATGTTCCCGGGTGTTCGGGAAATGGGCTTCTTAGATCTCCTGCGCCGTGTATGGAAGACGGGCGTTCCGGAGTATTTTCCTCCGACGATGTATGAGGATCGTCGTATCGGTAAAGTGTGGTGGGAAGATTACGTTTACAAGCTTCCGACGGGCGAGATCGTTGCGGCCTTCGCGAATATTACGGATCGCATGAAGGCTTTGGAGGACATGAAGAGTGCGGCTAATGAGGCGACGAGTGGACGAGACAAGATGAATGCGATCGTGGAGAGTATCGCGGACGCCGTATTCGTCGTGGATGCGCGTGATCGCATTACGTTGTTCAATCCTGCAGCCTCTGCGATTTCCGGATTTGCATCGGAGGATGCCATGGGGAAGCCGTATTATTCCCTATTAAAATTTATTGATGAGCGGACAGAGGCAAAGATGGATCAATTCGTCATAGAGGCTCGGAAAAATGGAAACGCGAGGCCGTCCGGGCATCACATTCTCCTCGTCAACCGAGATGGCGATCGTATTCCGGTTGCGCCAAATGCCCAGGCGGTTGTGTCGGAGGACGGATCGGGCTCCGTGGTTGTCGTGTTTCGTGATGTGACGATTGAGCGCGATTTATACCGGCAGAAGTCGGACTTTGCCATGCTCGTCTCCAAGCAGCTCATGGAGCCGCTTGAGGGCAATAAGTGGTTTTTGGATCGAATGCTCCGTGAAAATGTCGAACAGACTTTGAGTGAACGGTGTAAATATATTAATCAGCTGGCAGCGAGTAATAAGCGCATGATTTTACTCGTACAGGATTTGCTTTTCGTTTCTCGTCTTGATGCCGGAGAGCGAATTGAAATCGTTCGCGGGCCCACGGATGTCGTAAAGACGATTGATGCGGCGATGGAAGGAAATGCCGATTACATTCGGGAACTCAAGGTTGAAGTGGTGAAGGATGAGAATCTCCCGAGTTCACTCATAGTGAATATTGACGGATCGAAACTGGAGGAGGTTTTGTACAATTTGATCAGCAATGCCGTGAAGTATTCCAAGACACGTGGAATCGTTGAAATTGGAGCCGAACAGGATGCGCAGAAAATCACGTTTTCCGTTAAGGATCACGGCGTCGGGATCCCCGAACGTCAAAAGTGTCGGATTTTTGAGAAGTTTTTCCGTGCGGATAATGTCGTGCAAAAGGTGACGGAGGGGACGGGATTGGGCATGTATCTCTCCAAGCGCATTGTTGAAGCTCATGGTGGCTCAATCTGGTTTGATTCACAGGAAGGAATCGGAACGACATTCTACGTTTCCATCCCGCTCAAGGAGGATGAGAAGCGCGCGCGAAAAGTGACGCGTCGTTCCGGGATTTTTTCGGGAGCCAAAAGGGGAAACGGGGAGGTGGCTTGATGTATTCTCTCCAAACCGCGTATCATAGATATATGTTCAAGCGAATCACGGTAATCGCGAGTGTCGGACTCTTGCTCTTGGGGGCGGGATGTTTTTCGAAGAATGCGGAGATGCAGATTTCCTCTGGAAAAGATTCTTTCATTGAGCGACGGACATCGCCACCGCCAACTCCGCCGGAGAATGTTCCAGCACCCACGCCCGTGCAGGTTGGGGAGTAGGGGCGATGCCCCTCGCCCTGGGCTGGCGAGCAATCGAGTTTAGGAATTTGTCAAAAATTGTAAAACCCCGAGACGGAGAGCGTCTCGGGGTTTTACGTAGGGGAAATGGCGCAAATTACGAGCGATCAGGAGGAAGCGCGAGCGTCTCCGGCTGGTGCTTGCATAGCCGGGGAGGAGTTCCGGTTCCGTTCCAGTGTGTGCCATCGTGCCAGAGGACATAGTGGCGGACGTCCATGTCGTGATTATCGCTTAGGGAGGTCGAAGTCACGAGCGCTCCCATACAGACTTTGACTCTCGTGCACTCTCTTTCCGTGGTTACGAGGTACCACGCTCCAACGCGATACAGCGGATCATTCCCCCAGCCGGGGATGACGACGAAGTCTCCGAGGAGCTCTTGATTCCCCACGGCATAGAACCACGGCGTGAGGTAGTCGCACTGCACGAGGCGTTGGAAACCGGGGAGTGTGGGCGCGGTCTTGGTGATGCTTCCGCGGGACTTGCCCCACAGTTGTTCATACGCGGCGATCGTCTCTTGGAGTGTGTGAAACTCCGCGAAGAGACCGCGTGGCGGATCGAGCGGCCGTTCACTAGATGCGTAGATGATGAACGGGTGGCGTCCTTCCGGAGCATCATGGATTTCAAGAGCCTCAATATAGCCGCCGTTGTTCGGACATCCTCCCCCGGCATATCGGTGCTGTTCGATGTGATAACGGCTATATTTTCTGTAGCTACCTTTTCCAACGTGTCCTTCATTCGCCGGGAGACGTATGGATACGACATGTTCTGCGATGAGCGTGGCGATTTCTTCCGCGTGCTCGCTTCGAATGCCGAGGGTGGCGACTCCTCCGTTTCGCGTTCGAACCTCAAGGATGCTATATGAGGACGGTATTGGCGTTTTTGGTTCCATGGCGCATTCCTTTCTAAAAAGGTTCTGAAGTTTTCGATGTTCGTCGTGGCCACGTCTTACCAAATTCCCACCGCAACGTCTAGTAGGGCATGAGCGGAATACAAAAACGACGGATGACCCGTCGCCTTTTGTATGGTCCCCCGAAGTCCCGATGGACATCGGGACGAAGGGGGATGGTGCACAGGGTGGGACTTGAACCCACAAGCCCTTTCGGGCGCCAGGTTCTAAGCCTGGTGCGTATACCAATTCCGCCACCTGCGCATGTTTTAGTTTTTTTGAGAGACTCGCCCCGCAGTCGCGGGGCGCCCTGCGGATGCAGGGCGAACTCTCAATGGGTTTCCCCGCTGGCTCCTAAGGCCAGTGCGTCTACCAATTTCGCCACCTACGCATGTTCTTGAAACTTCGCCCAGCATACGACGGAACGATGTCCGAGACAAGGCCGGGACCAAAACATCCGCCCGAGAGCGGATGCTTCTCTCGTGGGATATGAATATTTACACGCTTAGCTCAACGGCAGCCATATCATCCGGCTCCTTGAGTGCTTCTCCTTCCTGTTTTTGAAGGCGAGACAGGACGCCGGTGATTTCGCGCAGTCGATTCATGCGTGCCACCGGATCTTTTTCCTTGAGCGCGCCCTTCACGGCATTGAGGTCGAGTTCTCCTTCGTGTTCGAGGAAGTCGAGGTAGCCGTCCGTGAGCGCGATCAGGCGGTCTCCGGGTTCAAGTTCCGTCACGGTGATCGTCGGCTCGACACCTCCTTTGCCACCGAGCGCTTGGGTATTCGCGCGTTTCAGGTATTCGTAACTTAGCGGGCCGTATTTTGGAACAGGGAACTTTTTTGCAGGCTCTGCACGCATCTGCGCGAGAAGCTCGGCATCAATCGCTCCCATTTCAATGAGTTGATTGAGTGCGCTGTCTTCTACGGTCACGAGTTCCACTGAACCGTCGGCTCTCTGCAGGAGCGTTCCGCTATCTCCGATATTTGCCGTGATCGCAAATTTCCCGCCGTCTTCTTCCATGTGAATGACGGAAAAGCTGAATGTCGTTTTCCCGCCGGACGCCCGGACATCTTCATTCGCCGCTTTGAGGGCATTCGAAATCGCGAGCGCTTTTCGGGCGATCTCCGGGTAGAGATTGAAGAAAATCTCGGAGCGCTTCTGTTCTGGTGTTTCCGCGAGTTCCAGCGTTCCGCTTTCCACATTGCGCCTCACGATCGAGAGCATCCCTGTTGCTTCACGCAGCTCTTCTGCCGGAGCATCTCGAAGTTCGTTATAGGCTCTCGTGAGTTGTTCCGGAAGAATAGCGACAATTTTTTCACTCGCGAACTTGCCGTTCCCGGAATTATTTTCTCCGAGTCCATCGGCGACGCCAGCCATCGGACCGATCTCCGGATCTTCGTATATGAACACAGCGTCTTCGCCACGCTCGGCGTCTGCTCGCTTTTCCGGTTTTTCCATCGTGAATGTCGCGCTGATGCCGTCAACGAGACGGGTGGTCCGCGCTTCAACCGTGCGTTCGAGCTGAAGTTTGGCAGTATCAATGGACTCAATACCCGTCTCCGCCTTTCTCATACGTGGTGGCGGCGGGATGGAGTGAATACCGGAAGGAACCGGTCCGTCTTCATCCGCATCAAGCAATTCCACATCCGTATCAGGAATTTCCTCCACATCATCTTCGAGCAATTCCACGTCTTCATCAGGGAGCTCTTCTGCTTGTTTAAGCATTCTCGCAAGTTTCTCAGCCTTCGTTCGCGGTCGTGGCGGAAGTATCTTTTTTGGCTCTGGATTCGGAGCGATATTCGGCATAGCTTCTGGCATATAGGTTGAGGAAATAATACACGAAAAAAGGCTTTTTGTCAAGTTAGACGGACATATCTGGACAAGCGAGCTTTTTATGCAGAGAAACTGGATTGGCATGTAAACTTGACTTTTTGGAAGAAAAGAGGTATTGTTTTGCATTCGTCCAAAATTCTCTCAAAAGAAAGGAGGTTCGCGATGAGAATATTTGTCACGAGTGATTTGCACTTTAGACAGTCTAAAGAGAATGATGCCGTTGTTCGCGCCATCGCGAACCATCTGCGGAGCGTGGCTTCGGTTGACGACGTCCTCCTCCTTGGAGGGGATTATGGAAATACTGACGCGGAAGCAGAGGCGTGTCTTCGCTTCTTCGAGAGCTTCCCGGGACATGTTCTCGCCGTGCCCGGCAACCATGATGTTTGGGTCGAGGCTGGCGATACGTCGCCGAATCGATTGCGCCGTTTTCGGCAGATGCTGGAGTGCTTCGGTATGCATTCCCTGCATCACGGTCCTGCATTCATCGGGGACGTGGCTTTCGTCGGATCGCTCGGCTGGTATGACTACTCCTTTCGGGATGAGATCGGCATCAGTCGTACATGTTACGAGGCAAGGCGCTTCGGAATGTATGCTTGGGGGGATGGAGAGCATGCGAAGTGGCCAGTGAACGACGTGGAGTTGACGAGCGCTTTTACCGGACTACTCGAGTCCCATCTTCGTTCCGCCGAAAAGCGCAACCCGTCCGCGATCATCGGGCTCATCCATCATGTACCCGTGAAGCGATTGCTTCCGCACCCGCGATTCCTCGTGCCGAGAGAGTGGCGTTTTCTGAATGCCTTTCTTGGAGCCGAGCGGTTCGGAGACCTCTTTACGAGCTTTGGGGTTCGTCAGGTCTTCTGCGGGCACGTCCACTCGAGCAAGCACGTTCGAAAGAACGGAACGATTTTTCATAGCATCGGCGTGGAGCGGTCGTGCCATCAGGTTCTCGTGCACGAGCGCGGGAAAACAACATCTCTTTGGATATCTTCGTCGTAAAAAGCGTCTCATCTCGGGGCGCTTTTCGACTTTTTACGGACATGGGACAATGAGTTTATTCATATGGAACGAACGTATTTTCAAGAAGCGATCCTCGATCAGGTCAAATCCCTACTTTCCGACGGAACGCCACTTTCCCGTCTACAAGAAATCGCGCGCCAGGCTTTGCGAGTCTCCGAAGCTTCGCATATTCCAAACGAGAATGTTCTTGCATTTCTGGAACGCTATCCTGAAGTCAGTGGTCAGCTTCGGGTCACGCTTGAGTCTGAAGAACAGGGGACGCGGAGTGCGGTTATCGAGCAGGTTCGCGCGCTCATTAACCATCGAGCTGAATAGCTATGCATATCGACATCGAGTTCCCGGAGTCTCCAAAGCCTGAACGGAAGAAGTCTGCGCATGAGCGTCAGAAAGCCGAATCGGCGCAGGAGGTGGATGCGCAAGAAAAGCGGGACCTGCTCAAGTTAGTCTCCGGAGACGGATTGGAGGCGAAGCAGGCGCTTCGCATCATGGCTTTGTATGGTCGCCCTCCGCACACAGAAATAGCTGAAGCTTTTTCAGAACAATTAAAGGAGTTTGGGCTTAGCGCTGAAGATTTGACAGTCATTGAGCAAAAACAGTGTCTCGCGATCATCGGTTCTCTTACGGAAACGGAAGATCTGGAAAATCCCGAACTCGTTCATGCGCAGCTCGAAACATTTTTAGCTGAAAGTTTCTTGCAGAAGGCCTTTGCGAAGATCGACCGGTTCGATGCCTTGATGGAAAAGGGTGCGGAGGATGAGTCGCTACGAGCAGCTTTGCGTGAAGTCATGCGGACGGTTGGCGCCATCGCAAAAATTGCATCGCCGTCTGATCCGAATACGGCTGGATTGTGGAAATCCCTTTCGGAAAGGTACGTAGGTATCGTCATGCGTAAGAAGGGGGCGAGCGAAGAACAGTGGCACGTCTTCGAACAGGTCTTCAGTGAATTCCAGGATGTGATTGAAGGGGATCTATATGAAAAATTCGTACTGGATGTCTATCTGAAGGGGCAGCATCATACGTATGATGCAGAAAAGCTTTCCATGGCTCTCTACGGGAGAACGAAGGAAGACGTGAAACAGAAGAAGGAAGAAAATCGGAGAGCGGTCGCGGAGTACATCGCCGAACATAAAGATGATGAGCCGTCGGTCGAGCTCTTGCAGGAGCTGTATCGTATCTACAATGACGGCATCGTGCCAAAGCAGTACGCGTCTTTCCGAAAGAGTGGCCAGGAAGTTCTCTTTGGGACGAAGCGCGTGGGGACGCTTGGAGAGGATGTGCGCGTGGAAATCGAGCATCTGATTGCGCGCACAAAAGCCATGCTAGAGCGTCAATCGGTGGGTATTCGTTACGGCATCGAAGCGGCAAGACTGCACAACGATCTATTGCATATCCATCCATTTTCCGACCGAAATGGGAGTACGTCCATGCTTTTCCTTGAGTTTTTGATGGCAAAGCGCGGATACGCACCACAGAAGGGAAAGACGGCGAGGTACTACGATTACGTTCGGAGAGTCGTGAAGAATAATCCACTCGCTGTTGCGGTTGTCGGCGCCGGCCAATACGAAATGGTTCGCGCATTCGGGTATTTCCAAGGGGAGACAGCGAAAGGAAAGGAAGCGAAGTATCAGGCGCTTCTCGAGAAGGAGTACGGCGTCCCGAGAACGGATGCGTAGACCTTGGCAGAAATGTAAAAGCCCCTTACGTGGGGCTTTTTCATCGAGCGTGGTTATTTATGATACTCGCTTCCGGCTTCGATCATCTTCGCCCGGTAGATCTGTTCCAGAAGAACAATGCGGGCGAGCCCGTGTGGCAGGGTCATGGGTCCGAAAGAGAGGACGAAGTCCGCTTTTGCGAGCACATCCGGGTCAATGCCCCATGATCCGCCGATGAGGAAGACGACGTGGCCCTTTTGGTTCCAGCCTTCCACTTTGCTTGAAAATATTTTAGAATCAACCATTTTTCCATGGGAGTCCAATGCGATAATCGTCGCATTGTTCGGTATGCCCCTGAGGAGCGCCTCTCCCTCGTCTCTCATTCCTTTTTGCGGATCCGGTTTTGCGCTCTTTCCGTGCCCCTCCGGTAGCTCAATAATCTCGATACCGTCGAAGCGTTCCAGGCGCATTGCGTACATGTGGACAGCTTCTTTCTGCCAAGGCTCATGGAGCCGGCCGATGGCGCGAATGGTCATATTTTTCATAGATTTTTGGAGATTTCTTCCCAATCATTTCAGGACTTGACAGATCGTGCAAGTTTCTCTATTATACCGACACTTCATGAGACGCATGTCCCCCTATCGCTTCGGCAAGGAGGGACCTCTGGCTCGCAAACTGCAAATGGGTACGAAATACAGCCTATTAAGCTAAGCGCGACCAGGATGAAATCCAGGAGCTTGGCTTAGCGGCCAAGCTCCTTTTTAACGGTTCGTGAGACGGTCAGCCGGACATCTCTGAAATTCAGAGGCGTCCGATTGCCTGCCTCCTCAAGGGTCAGGCCGGAATTTTGACAACGGAAGATCAGTACGCAATATGTACAGAACATCTAAACCTTATTTGATCTTTTCAAGATCGAGTAAGCTACACGTAAGCAAACGAAAAAAGATCTTCTTTTAAGCGAGAAGATCCGCCAACACGGTTTCGGCAATCCGTCATGATGTTCCCACTACGCCTTCGGGCTTTGTGGGATGGATCGTGAGTCTGGATGGCCGAGGCACGTAAGGGCGTACGGTGGATGGCTAGGTATAGAGGAGCCGATGAAGGACGTGGCAGCCTGCGATAAGCCTCGGGAAGGTGGCAAGCAACCGATGATCCGGGGATGTCCGAATGGGGAAACCTATGCCGATGAAGTCGGCATGCGATGCACTGAATAAAATAGGTGCATGCGTGGAAACCTGGGGAAGTGAAACATCTCAGTACCCAGAGGAAAAGAGAAAGAATAACGCTGACTCCTCGTCTCGAATGAGCGTTGCAAAACGATCATACCGAGACGAGATGTCAGCACGATTCCGTTAGTAGTGGCGAACGAACGCGGACGAGCCCAAACATTTTGTGTGGAATCATCGAACCGAGTTGGACGTAAGTTTGACCGCGGGCGATGACGATGACTTTAGGGTGACGCACAGAGTGGGTTGAGGACATGGCGATGGAGTGCCTAAACGCTCCGAAGGTGCATAAAGTTGTTTTATAGTCGAATCGGCTGGAAAGCCGGACCAAAGACGGTGATAGTCCCGTAGATGAAATAAAACAGCACACCTTGTCCATGTTCCAAAGTACGACAGGACTCGAGAAATCCTGTCGGAAGCAGCCGTGACGATGCGGCAAGGCTAAATACTCCTCCTAACCGATAGTGAACAAGTACAGTGATGGAAAGCTGAAAAGCAGCCCGGGAGGGCGATGAAATAGTTTCTGAAACCGTACGCTTACAAGGAGATGGAGCTTGTGCTTCGCACAAGAAATTTCAAATTTCAAATCACAAATTCCAAAATTGGAATTTGGAATTTGGACATTGGAATTTCTCATGCGAAGCATGAGTGACATCGTTCCTATTGAAGAATGAGCCAACGAGTATGCCGTATGTTGCCGGTTAAGTTCCTGCGGGAACGAAGCCACAGCGAAAGCGAGTCTGATAAGGGCGACCATAAGGTAGCATGCGCATAACCCGAAACCCGGTGATCTAACCATGACCAGGATGAAGGCGGTTAAAAAGCCGTTGGAGGTCCGAACCCACGAGTTGTGCAACACTTGGGGATGAGTTGTGGTTAGCGGAGAAATTCCAATCGAACTGGGTAATAGCTGGTTCTCCCTGAAATAGATTGAGGTCTAGCGTCAGTTCATAACGTTGCGGGGGTAGAGCACTGAATGGGGACACGGGCGCAAGCTTAGTGTTCCTAACCAAACTCCGAATACCGTAACGTGTTCCTGGCAGTAAGTCTCTGGGGGCTAAGCTCCAGTGGACAAAAGGGAAACAGCCCTTGACCGCAGACTAAGGTCCCAAAATCGATACTCAGTGTGAAAGGTGGTGTAGTGACTTATACAACCAGGAGGTTGGCTTAGAAGCAGCCATCCTTTAAAGAAAGCGTAACAGCTCACTGGTCAAGTTGCCATGCGCCGAAAACTTATCGGGGCTTAAGTATCGTACCGAAGTCGCGGATTTTGATCCGACTTTACGTCGGATAAAGTGGTAAGGGAGCGTTCGTATCAGCGCCGAAGCGGGAGCGGAAGCAACCGTGGAGCGATGCGAAGTGAGAATGTTGGCATAAGTAGCAAAAAGAAAGGTGAGAATCCTTTCCACCGTAAACCCAAGGTTTCCAGGGCAACGCGAATCGTCCCTGGGTTAGTCGGTCCTAAGGTGAGGCCGAAAGGCGTAATCGATGGACAGCAGGTTAATATTCCTGCACCGCCGTAAAGTTTCGATGGAGCGACGCATTCTCGTACTTCTCGAGGTTCTTGGAATGAACCTTTGGGCGCTTGGGGATGTCACATTGGAAAATCCGTGTGGCACAAGTCTCTGGGCGATCGCAAGTCTGTCGCAAGACGGATAAGGAGAGGGAATGGAGTGCCGAGAAAAACTTCTAGAGCTAACTTTACGGTGACCGTACCGTAAACCGACACAGGTGGGTGGGCATGAGTTTGCTAAGGTGTACGAGAGAACCCGTGTTTAGGAACTCGGCAAAACAGCGGCCGTAACTTCGGGATAAGGCCTCCCCGTAAAGCGCAAGCTTCTACGGGGCGCAGCGAAAGACAACAAGCGACTGTTTACCAAAAACACAGCTCCCTGCTAAACCGCAAGGTGAAATATAGGGGGTGATGCCTGGCCAGTGTCAGAACGTCAAGCGGAGAGGTCATTCCTTCGGGAGGCAGCCTTGAAGCTAAGCGCTGATGAACGCCGGCGATAACTATAATCGTCCTAAGGTAGCGAAATTCCTTGTCGGGTAAGTTCCGACCCGCACGAATGGCATAACGACTTGTTGACTGTCTCAACATGGGACTCGGCGAAATTGCAAGTGGGGTGAAGATGCCCTGTACGCGTAGTTAGACGAAAAGACCCCGTGAAGCTTTACTACAACTTGGTATTGGCTTTCGGTTTTCTCTGTTCAGTATAGGTGGGAGCCTTCGGGCAACAATGAGATACCACCCTTAGACTATCGGAAGTCTTATCCCGGGCCGTAATCCGGTTCGAGAGACAGTATCTGGTGGGTAGTTTGACTGGGGCGGTCGCCTCCTAAAAGGTAACGGAGGCGTTCACAAAGGTTGGCTAGGTGCGGATGGAAATCGCACCGATTCTGCAAAGGGATAAGCCAGCTTAACTGCAAGACCTACAAGTCGAGCAGATGCGAAAGCAGGACTTAGTGATCCGACCGTACGAAATCGGACGGCGGAAGCTCATCGGATAAAAGCTACTCCGGGGATAACAGGCTGATCGCGCCTAAGCGTCCACAGCGACGGCGCGGTTTGGCACCTCGATGTCGGCTCATCGCATCCTGGGGCTGAAGAAGGTCCCAAGGGTTTGGCTGTTCGCCAATTAAAGC
>CAZWYJ010000029.1:0-13834 GCA_964638165.1 uncultured Gammaproteobacteria bacterium
GGCTTGCTCGGCGCTTTCGGCGGTTCGCTTGGAGGCGGTGCCGCGTCTTGTTTTGGAGATGGAGGCACCATACGCATTAATCATGAACGACGCGCAAGATTTCTTCAATGGATGTAATGCCGCTCGCCACTTTTGCGAAGCCATCCTCCAGCATGGTCGTCATCCCCTGCTCGCGCGCTTTGGCTCGAATGTCATCCGAACTGGCGCGACGTTTGATGAGGTCGCGAACTTCTTCCGTCACCTCGAGCACCTCATAAATACCCTGTCGTTTGACATACCCTGTATGATTGCATTTCTCGCATCCCTTTGCACGAAATACCGTCCGATTCGCCTCAAGGAGCTCCTTCGGCACAAGTTCGGCGAGCGTTTCAATCTCTTCCTTGGCCATAGTGTACTGCTCCTTACAGTCCTGACAGAGGCGACGCACCAAACGCTGGCCAATGGCGATATTCACCGTGGTCGCGATCAGGAATGGCTCGATCTTCATGTCGAGCAGTCGCGGAAGCGTCGTCGCGGCGTCATTCGTGTGGAGTGTTGAGAGAAGCAAGTGCCCGGTCATGGCGGCATTCACGGCGATGCTGGCCGTCTCCGTGTCGCGGATTTCTCCGACGAGAACGACGTTCGGATCCTGACGCACGATTGATCGAAGACCTTGGGAGAACGTGAGGTTCGTGGTGGCGTTCACCTGAATCTGTGTGAGTCCCGGAATGGCAAACTCGATCGGATCCTCAATCGTCACAATGGAAACGTCGCGCGAATTCAAAATTTGCAAGACGGAATAGAGCGTGGTCGTCTTTCCGGATCCGGTCGGACCCGTGGCTAAAATCATGCCGTAGGGCTTACGAATGTAGTTCTGAATCTTCTTCAGGTCTTTTGCGGAAAACCCAAGCTTTTCCAGTCCAAGGGCCCGCGCTCCACCCACGAGCAATCGCATAACGACGTTCTCGCCATGGAATGTGGGAATGATCGAAACGCGCAGGTCCACGTTCCCGGCGTCAAACTCTGCTCGATAGCGCCCATCTTGAGCCACGAGGTGCTCGTCCGTGCGCATACTCGAAAGCACTTTAATACGCGTGATGATGAGCGGCTGAACTTCTTTTTTCAGAGAGAGCACGTCATAGAGAACGCCATCAATGCGGTAACGGATAACGATGGAATCGTCCATCGGATCAATATGAATATCGGATGTTCCAGATTCCCACGCCTTGCGCACAATGAGATCCGTGAGCTGGGTGATGGATGTGACTTTTTCGAGTTCCTCAATACCGCGCACCACGTTCAGTTTGCGCGCCTGTTCAATACTCCCCTCGATGAGCGAAGCGAAATCCAAGGCCTCCTCATTTCCGCCAGTTTTCTTCGGCTCCTCTTTTGGAGCTTCTTCAATTTTTTTATCGTCAGCTTTCGTCATACCCCTCATCTACTAAAAAGAAGTATACGGTATTTGTAGCTTAAATTCCAAATCACAAATACCAAATCACAAATTCTTCACAATCCCTTCCCCCCCCTTGTTTGATATTTGGATTTTGTGATTTGGAATTTTGATGGGTTATTCTCCAAATACCCGGCGCGCCAGTCGGACGAGCATATATGCGAGAGCGCTCCGTGGAGCCTCCCATGTACCGAGGAAAGAAATGCGTGAACCTCCCCATCCCATTTTGAATCGTGTGATTCCTTCCCATGAAGACGCGTAAGACGGCGAGGCCTTCTCTTCCGGGTTCACGCCATGGAAATCATAAAAATTCGCACCTTCCCGTTTTGCGGAACGGATCGCGTCCCAATGGAGCGCATACGGCGCCATGAGTGAACGCTCGCGGGAGGACGACACGCCGTAGAGGTACGTGACGGTGTCTCCGTACGCAATCTCCATGCTCCCGGCGATCACATTGCCGGACGGAGACTCCGCCAAGCGTATCCGCGCCATCCCGTGCGCAGAAAGGAATGCGTACGTGGCCCGCATGTAGGATGACGGCGGAGAAATGAAATGGTCACGAGAGGCCGTTTCTTCATTCAGACGGAGGAAAGTCTCGATATCCGCGTCCGTTTCCGCAAAGCGCACCCGCACGCCCTTGCGTTCCGCGAGGCGCACATTGTAGCGCGTCTTCTCATGCATCCGTGAAAGAAGTTCATCCTCATCCTTCGTCAAGTCAATCACGGACGTACACGCCGGTTCGTACGCGCGCTTCTTGCGCACGAACGCCTTCGGGAGAATATCCGGGCCGAGCTGATCCTGAATCGGTGGCTCACATCGGAGGAAAACACCTTTCATCGGAAATGCGTACGCATCAAGGGCAGAGAAAAATTCCATGAGAACAACCTTGGACGAAACAATGAGATCATGGCGCACGATCGGACCGCGCGGGATAAACCAGTAGCCTCCGAACAGTTTCGTGCGGATGAAGATGCATTGCGCCGCCACGAGCCACTTTCCCTGATCATCCGTGAATGCCACGCGCTCGACGATCTGTCCGCGCGAACGCCGAAACTCGCCCCATATCCATGACTGGGTGAATTGCGCGCCCGGCTGACGAGAGACGAAAGCGTCCCAGGCGTGGGCATCGGCGATGGAGAGGAGGGGCATGTGGCGGGGGGCGTAGGGCGTAGATCATAGGGCGTAGGAATTTCCCACGCCCAACGGCCCACGACCTACGCCCTTAATTTTATTTTCCCAATCCCCGGAGCGCCTCGCGCACGCGATCCGAGATATCCGCGATATCGGCAGGGACGAATTTCAGCGCATCTCGAGCTTGCGTTGCAGAATACCCGAGCGAGACAAGGGCATCAATAGCCTCGCGATCCGGCCCTGTCACGCTATCCGTATCCACGATCTGCCCCTTCAGTTCCAAGATGATCTTCTGCGCGATCTTCTTTCCCACGCCCGGCGCGGAAGTGAGCATCGCGAGGTCGCCCGACATGATCGCGCGCTTGAGCGTTTCTGCGCTCCCAATCGAAGACATGGCAAGCGCTACCTTTGGTCCAACGCCGGACACGCTGATCATTCTCTCAAAAAGCTTGAGATCTTCGAGGGAAACGAATCCGTAGAGATCCCGCGCATCTTCGCGGACCACGTCATGCGTGTACACGAAGACCTCCTCCCCCGTTCGCATGCCTGCGAGCGTACTCGGAGACGCGCATACGCGGTACCCAATGCCCTGCACTTCGATGAGCACCCAAGGCGGAGCAAGATCAATCACCGAGCCACGAAGAGATCCGATCATAGGGCATAGTCTACTGGGTTCGAGAAATAGGGGCAACACCTCGGCCCACCCCTAGCCCCTCGTTCAACACCCATCCCCGACCCTTCCCTTGAAAGGGAAGGGAGCTTGCTATGAAAGGCGGTGCATATGTAAGAGAGTTCCCCTCCCTTTTGCCGAGCGAAGCGAGGCTAAGGGAGGGGTTAGGGGCGGGTGTGGATTGAGAGGGGTTAAACGCGATAGGGGCCGTGCCCCGTTCTACGGGGTGGGTTCGGGAATGGCCGGGCCCGCCCGCCACGCAAGCCGAGTCCGCCTGCCTGCGGTAGGCAGGCGAGACGTTGCGGGCAGGGATGGGTGGGGATGTAAAAAGGGAGGGGCTGGGTCGCGTTCAACGCGATAGGGGTGGGACATGTCATTCATAGCAAATCACCCCACCGTTCGCATCCGAAGACGCAACCAATGGGGTGATGAGTGAAGAGCCGCGAGAGAGGCGCAACCCTCTCTCTGCGGTGAAGCGCGAGCGAGTCTACTAATGAGACCCGCACCGCGCGAGTTTGTCCGATAAACCGGGATGGTCGGGAGCGATATCAGCCACCTGCCGAAACTTCGCGCAGGCATCGGCCACTCTGCCTCGCTCGAGATAAACTTCTCCGAGGCGAAAAGTCACTTTCGCCGTCTCTGATGCCCCTCGAGCCGAGGCCTCCGAGGCCGTGACATCCCGGGCCAATTCCGAACGGGGCGCTTCGGGCGCGGATCGTCGAGCGGGCACAGCGGAATGATCCGACGAATCGGAACGAATGCCCTTGACCGAACGCAGAGAGGACGCGACGACAATGGAGACGACGGCCGTTACGACAAAGACCGGCATCAAGATCAGCCACCGCTTCGCCGGGCTCGAACCGGACGCAGTGGCGCTCGCACGGACCGTCGCGGCTTCGGAAAGACGCCTAAGCTGCGAAGGAGGACGGGAGCCCGTTTCGACGGCGAAGAGACGTTCAGCCTCATCGAGCGCCGCCATCATCGCCTCCAGTGTCTGGTAGCGATCTTCCGGCTTATGGGCGGTCGCGGTGCGGAGGAGTGCCCGCATGGAGGGCGGGGCATTCGTGACGTAGTCCCCGGGATCATGGCTGCCGACATACAGAACGCAAACCGAAAGCTGGCCGGTCATGTTTTCCTTACTCGCTCCGCGACGGACGCCCGCGATGATTTCGAGCGCGATCATACCGATGGCGAACATGTCCGTACGGACATCAATTTTGTCACCCTTCAACTGCTCCGGGGACATGTAACTCGGCGTACCGAGAACCATATTGTTCCGCGTGAGCGGTGTGAGTGGCTTACCGTCCGCATCATAGGCAATCTTCGCGATCCCGAAGTCAAGGACCGTGACATTCCTCGGCGTGATGCCGTCATAGCTCAACACCACATTCTGTGGCTTCAGATCCCGATGGGTCACACCGTGCGCATGACAGTGCCGCACCGCGCTCAACAGAGCTCGAATGATGGTGAAAACCGCCGGGTACGGAAAGAGCGATTCGTGCTTTGGATACGTGCCGACTTCCTCGGTCCCGCGTTGCCGCAGAACGATCGAGGCCGTGTCCGTGCCCAAGTTATTACCCACGAGGAGACCCCGGGATTCCAAAATCTGCCAAATGTATGCATCCAGGGTCATTCCATCGTGGTAGCGCATGACGAAGAAACGATCTCCGTCATCCGTTTCACCGAAAGCGATGAAACGAACGATGTGCGGATGAGGAGGAAGCCTCATGAGTAGCTCGCGCTCCCGGTCGAATCGCGTATTGATCTCAAAACGCGTCTGCGTTCCTCCGGAACCCGGGCCATTGCCCGTGCCAAGGACCTTGATTGCGACTTGAGCATCAGGATCGGTCGTTGCGACTCCGAGTGTGAGCGCGAGCCACACCGTGGCCATGCCACCCTGCCCGAGTTGCTTGATGAGACGGAATGATACATCCCGTAAAATCCATTCCGATCCCACGTGGACGCACCTCTGTCCCCGAAGAACCGTCCCTGAATTCAATTCGGTCATCACAAACCTCCCTTTGATTCAGCCATCTGATGACGAATGGGCCGCAATAGTGCTCCCTATTGTCAAAAGTCCACCTCCGTCGGAATTCCGGCAGAGAATAGCTCTATGTATCGTATTTCATCCATTCCGTCAAGGTTGATTGGCAAAATTCGTATTTCGTAGTTCGTATTTCGGGTGGCGTGAGATACGTATGTCGCACGAATAACAGGAAGCGATCCGAAATACGAAATGCGAGCCACGAGCTACGAAACTCAAAGCCGCTCCCCTCTACCCTCACTCACCCTACACCTTCTCAATCCTCAACCCGACCTCATTGCCGTCTAGTGTAATCACCCGAGACTCCTCGCCATCCGTAAAGACATCGGTAATATCCATGGCCGATGCTTTGACCTGCGAAGAGATGCCGCTCGCGAGATCCGAAATCATGGAGCGAAGATCCGCATCCTGAATAGCGAGATGAACGCGAATCTGATCCTGCGGTTGCAGTCCGGACGCCTTTCGCGCAGCCATGATGTGACGCGCCGCTTCGCGCGCCATGCCCTTAGCTTTCAATTCCGGCGTGAGCTCCGTATCCAGCACGATCGCGATATCCGGTTCATTCCCCACCTCAAAGGCGACCTGTTCGACATTCAATTCTTCGCGAATTAAATCGAGAAGGTCGTTCTTCATCTGAAGGCGCGACACGAGAACGGCATCCGATGTCCGAATCGTGGCTTTGGCGAGCGCTTGTCGGATCGGCATTTTGACGGTCACGCGTTGCTCCAGCCCCACGGACACAACACGACGAACCCAATCCATATCTTCAATGAGACGTTCGTCAATAATGCGCGGATCCTCCTTCGGCCACTTCTCGAGGTGCACGGATGCCTTCATGCCTTCCGCATCCTTATACAGTCGCTCGGCCATGAATGGCGTCACCGGAGCCATGAGCACGGAGAGATCCGTCATGACTTCGCGTAATGTCTTGAGAGCGTCCATGCGCTCATACGCATTTTCACCGCGCATGCGATCGCGCGAGCGACGAAGCCACCACGTCGAAAGGTCGTCAACGAATATCCGGAGCGGACGCACGGCGGATGCCAAATCGTACCGCTCATACGCCTGCGTCACCTCAACGATGAGCGCGTGCAGTCGAGCCGTGATCCACCGGTCGAGCACATGCGCACTGCGTGGCTTGGCAAGCTCGATGCGATCCTCACCCGCGTACGTTTTATAGAAGACGGAAACGTTCCAGAGAATCGTGAGAAATTTTCGAACGACCTCATCAATATCGCGCGTGGAAAAACTCAATGACTCTCCGGAAACCACCGGGCTCGACAAAAGGTACATACGCAAGGCATCCGCGCCATACGTTTCGATGACTTCGAATGAATCCGTGTAATTCTTGTCGCGCTTGGACATCTTCTTTCCATCCTCATTGAGCACCATGCCGGTCACGATCACGTTCTTGAATGCCGGCTTTCCCGTTAGGGCTGTCGCCACGATGTGGAGCACGCGGAACCATCCGCGCGTCTGATCCTGCGCTTCACCAATAAAATCGGCCGGGAAATGATCGTTGAGCCACTCTTTATTCTCAAACGGGTAATGCACGGATGCGAACGGCATGGATCCGGATTCGAACCAACAGTCGAAGACCTCCGGGATGCGCCGCATTACGCCCCCGCAGGCCGGGCAAACAAAGATCACGTCATCAATCGCCGGACGGTGAATATCGAGATTCTGCGGGAATGATTCCGGCGTCGAGGATTCACGAAGCTCCTTAAGCGAGGAAATGATTTTTCGCTCCGGGCAAGATTCGCACTCCCACACCGGGAGCGGAGCTCCCCAGTACCGCGTGCGCGAGATGCACCAGTCCGGCGAGGTTTCCAGGCCCTTCCCGAAACGCCCCTCCTTCATGTGCTCCGGATGCCAGTTGATACGCTTCGCGGATTCCAATAGCTTCGTCTTCAATTTGATGATGTCCACGAACCATGCGGACTGCGCACGGTAGATGAGCAAATCCTTGCTCCGCGGGTCAATCGGCACGCTGTGCGTAATCGCCTCCTTGCGGTAGAGCACGCCCCGAGACTCGAGATCTTCGATGATCGGCGTATTCGTATCCGCGTAGAATGCGCCGGCCCATGGCGTGACGGCATCGAGGAAGCGCCCCTGATCATCCAGCGCTTCGATGAACGGAAGTTTGTGCTTCTTTCCAACCTGAAAATCCTCCTCTCCATAGGTTGGAGCAATGTGAACGATACCCGTGCCATCCGCGTCGCTCACGTAGTCCGCCGTGACTACGCGGTGACCGTTCTCAACCGGAAAGAACGTGTAGAGAGGTTCGTATGCCATGCCCTGCAAGTCCTCGCCACGCCGACGTTCGATGATCTCGAATGGCATGGGATGATGATCATCCGACGTATCGGCGAGCGGATAATACTGGCGCAATACGTCATTGATGCGCGACTCGGCAAAAATGAGATGCTCTCCCGTTTCCGCAATGCGCACAGTGGCGTAGATGATGTTCGGGTGTACCGCGAGCGCCACGTTCGAAATGAGGGTCCACGGCGTGGTGGTCCATGCGAGAAAAGACGTCTTCTCACGATCTTTGACAGCGAACTTGATCGTGACCGTTGGATCCGTATGATCCACGTACGCATTGTCCATGGAAACCTCGAAATTCGCGATTGGCGTGGCACGCTTCGGCGAGTACAGGGATACGCGACGATCCTTATAGATATATCCCTTTTTCACGAGCTCCGCAAAAATCCACCATACGCTCTCGATGTACGCGTCATCCATCGTACGATACGCGTTTTCCATATCCACCCAGCGTCCGAGACGACGAATGTACTCCCCCCACTCATTCACGTAACGTGACACGGAGGAACGACAGTTGTCCGTAAAGTTCTGAATGCCGAATGCGCAGACTTCATCCTTTGATGCGAGTCCCCTCTCCTTTTCGATCAAACTCTCAATCGGCAATCCGTGGCAATCCCATCCCCAACGACGCTCCACGCGATAGCCCTGCATGGTCTTGTACCGCGGGATCGCATCCTTCACGATGCTCTGTAAGAGGTGGCCGAAGTGCGGCAAGCCGGTTGCGAATGGAGGCCCGTCGTAAAACACGAAAGGCTTGTTTTCCGGGCGCTCGTCTATCGTGCGCTTGAAAATCTCCTTCTTATCCCAAAAAGCGAGGATTTCTTGCTCGAGCGCCGGAAAATCCGGGCGGCCGGAACGACCTTCCCGTTGCGCGGCATCAGATGAATGTTGATCTGCCATATAGAACGTATCTTGCGGTTTTTTTTGCTCAACGTCAATGCAGGCGGGAGGGGTTTGGCATTTGGGTTTTTGATGTTTGATTTTTAAACCCCAAACCCTCATACCCAAACCCCTCCCGCTTGCGTGTTCCCGCCATCCTGATACGATCCCCACGTCCTCAATCGGACAAGATCACACCCTTAAAAACAGGGAGGATTCATGAACCTTCGAGTTTCAGACATCGTGGCCGTCCCGGCTTTTCTCGCAACGGTTGCCGGAACCGCCACGGCTCTCGGATGCCACACGTTCGCCATTTCCGGTATTCAGACGCTTCGCGAAAAAGACAATGCATGGCTTCGGAGGCGCGCATCGTACGCGCAGAGTCTTTGGACGGATGCGACGCTCCGATCCGCCATGCGATGCCTTGCACTTTCCCTCTTCGTCGATGCCGATCCTCGGACGGAAGATCTCATCCAGGCCAATCCCGTGCTCGTGGTCTCGAATCACCAGAGCTTCCTCGACGTCCCGCTCATCGCGTCACTCTTGCGCGAACGGGGAAAAACGGATCTCCGGTGGATCATTAAGGATGATATAAAAGGATGGCCATTCATCGGATACTCCTGCCGGACGAACGGGAGTGCGTTCGTGACGCGAGACCTTGCCAAGGCCAAGCATGACCTTGGCGCAGTCCGTGATTGCGCCCGTCTCGCCTCGGCGGAAAACGCGAGTATCGCCGTGTTCCCGGAAGGGACGCGATTCAAGGCTGATCCGGCATTCCCGGAGCGCCACGTTCTCCCGCCGCACCCGGCTGCTGTTACGAGCTTGATCAAGCACTTGCCGAACCACGTCATCTGCTCGCTCACACTCTGCCACAATGTTAATGGACCCGGCCGAACGATCTACATCCGCATGAAGGCATTCACTCGCGATGAGATCGGACGCGATGTCAGAGCATGGCTTGAAAGAGAATGGGAGGACAAAGACCTGACCATCGCTTCAATGCGCCGCTAACTATTCCGAACCTTCCTTCCCACCGCGGACGCCCTTGGCTCAAGGGCGTCTTCGTTTTTTATAACGAACAATATAAATAAAGCTTTTTTAAAAAGCGCAACTTTTTTCGTCATCCTGAGCGCCATATAAGGAGAGTCCGCAGGGATCATATCGCGAAGGACCCCTTTCCATTCGCGGACGTTCATCAAATCTCGTCATGTTCTCAAAGAGAAAGAGGTCCCTCGCGATGAGCTACGCAACCTTTAGAGTCTTTTTTTAGCGCTCGGGATGACGAGAAAACGCCATTACCTAAAAACCTTCACCGCAGAAAAGGGCGGGGATACGGCGGTCGCGACCGCCGTACCGGGGAGACCCCGCCGTACGGGCGGATCGCGATCCGCCCCTACTTAATTGACTTACTGACTGATTAACCTCTCGGATGAATTCAGACAGGCTTATTCACTTCCCCTCCCCCTGCTATACTCCCCGTGCTATGCCATCCCCCCTTTTCATCGGCGCTGATCATGCCGGATTCTCCCTCAAGGAACGACTGACCTCGGAACTCCAAAAGAAAAAAATCCCCGTGAAGGATCTCACCCCGAAGTTTCGCGACGGCGATGATTACCCGGCCATCGCACGCGCGCTCGCGCAACGCGTGGCAAAGACCAAGGGGTCGCGAGGCATCCTCATCTGCGGGAGCGGATTCGGCATGTCGATCGCCGCAAACCGCATCAAGGGGGCACGGGCAGGGCTCGCGCATACGCCGGCGCAGATCGAACGCGCGCGCATTGATAATGACGTGAACATCCTCACCTTGAGCGGATGGGATACGCCGATCACGATTGCAATGAAGATCATCCAAACATTCCTGAAGACAGAGGCGTCAAAAGCCATCCGCCACAAGCGCCGCGTGAAGCAGCTAGGCTAAATGATTACCTATCCATATGCATCTGTTTACAAAGGATGAATTACGCCGCGCTGGAGCGAACAAATCCGCGAGGCGTATGGACAATACGGTGAACGGATTTGTGAGTGAAGCGCAAGTAAGTCACCTTTGTAAACAGATGTTATGATCCGTGAGATTATCCCTGCCATCCTCTGCCAGACCGCCGCAACAGCCAAACGTCGCATTGCGCTCGTGGCCCCGTACGTTGATACCGTGCAGATAGATATTATGGACGGTACGCTCGTACCGGAAACGTGCTGGCACAACCCGGCGGATGTCGCGTCATGGAATATGGACGTCCGCTACGAACTCCATTTAATGATCTCGGATCCAATCGCGGAGATTGAGCGTTGGTCGCGCGTGAAGCGTGTTGATCGCGCTTTGATCCACGCGGAAACACCGAAGAAGCTCGCGCACCTCATTGAGGCCGCGCGCGCCCACGTCAAACAGGTCGGGCTCGTGATCTCCCCGGGAACGCCGATCAAAAAAATCCTCCCTTATCTCGACCGCATTGATGCGGTTCAGGTCATGGGCGGAGTGCCGGGAATGGGCGGGCAAAAACTTGATCTCTCGACAATCGAGACCGTCGAGCTCATCCGCACGCTCAAACCCCGACTCCCCATCGGATTCGATATCGGCGTGAACGCAAAGACGATTCCTATGCTTGCCAAAGCCGGTGTCACCCGTTTTTGCTCCGGAAAAGCCATTTTTTCATCCGCAAATCCCATTGAAGTGTTGCAGAAAATGCAGGGGATGGTCGTAGATCGTAGATCGTAGATCGTAGGAAATGGTCGAGTGTTAATAAAACGGTGTCAAATGCCGTTTTTTTCATCCCCATCCCAACAAACCCCGCGCTCTGCGATCCGCGCCCCACGCCCCGTTCTATCAACTAGACTTGACGAAAAACGCTTTTTCATGTATGTTTGCACATCATCTCTCATCCGAGGGGTGAAACCAACCTTTCACGGGAGCAGTCAGGAGCAACCATGCGAACACTTCTTTTCGTGGTCGACGACAATGAGGTTTTCTTGAGAGGGCTTCGACGTACGCTCGACCAGGCCAATGTCGCGTACGTGTACGCGACGAATCTCGCAGAAGCGCGAAGGATCTGGAGCGAACGCGCGGAAGAAATCGCGCTCATCGCCATGGACGGCATTCTCCCCGACGGATTGGGCACGGAATTCGTCCGAGAGATCCGTGCGCACTTCCCCGGACAAATCGCCTCTATCACGGATACGCCCCAGATGATCCCCGAAATGATGGAAGCCGGGTGCGACCTCCACATCGCAAAGGGAGCGAGCGCCCAACAGCTCATCACCATGATAGCGCGGCATCTCGACTCCATCCCGCCCTCTTCGCGCGCAGAATAATGCGCAAACACCCCTCCTCCGACCCCGAATGGCATTCTCGCTATTCGGGGTCGAGTGCTAT
Source organism: uncultured Gammaproteobacteria bacterium (assembly GCA_964638165.1). Classification (GTDB taxonomy): domain Bacteria; phylum Patescibacteriota; class Patescibacteriia; order 2-12-FULL-60-25; family 2-12-FULL-60-25; genus 2-12-FULL-60-25. The sequence continues at coordinate 11,846 of CAZWYJ010000029.1, forward strand.
TTGGGAATAGGGTTTGGCTATTGGGATTTGGATTTTGGGGACCCTAAACGGGCGCAGCATGCTACGGGCAAGAGGGCGGGGATACGGCGGTCGCGCGGTGTCCGCCTATGGCGGGACCGCCGTACCGGGGAGACCCCGCCCCCATCGCGTTTAACGCGACCCTACGGCCTGCTATACTACCCGCGTATGAAACGACTCATTGCCCTCTGCGCGGTCATCGCATGTTTCGCCGCGCCCATCGCGCCACTTCGTGCGGCCACGCTTACCGCCGGAACGCTCATCAAAGGCTCCGGATCAGCCGTGTACTACTACACGGAAGCCGGAACGCGCCTCTCATTCCCGAACGAGAAGACCTACTTTACGTGGTACGGCGACTTCTCAAACATCACCACGATTACGGACGCGGAACTCGCTGCGATCACGCTCGCCGGAAATGTGACGTACCGCCCGGGCGCGCGCATGATCAAGATTCAGAGTGATCCGCGCGTCTACGCCGTGGATGACGGCGGGACCCTGCGTTGGGTGCAAACAGAACAGCTCGCGACATCCCTCTACGGAGCAGACTGGGCAAAAAAAATTGACGACCTTTCTGACGCCTTCTTCAGCGACTACCAGACTGGTCTCTCCATCACGTCATCGTCGGACTTCAATCCGGCCGCGGTCCAAGCCGCCCACCCTTCGATCGGAACGACAGCCGTCGTCGTGACGGATGACAAGGGTATCGTCGGCACAATGTCGGTACTCACGGGAGAAATTGTCACGATCGCCTTGACCGAGAACGCTTCAACCGGCTACTCCTGGACCGCGACGTATGACATATCTGCGCTTTCGCTCCTCTCAACGTCATCATCATATCCGGACACGGGACTCGTCGGCAGTTCGGGAACCGTGACGTTTCGATTTAAGGCATTGGGCGCGGGTCAGGAAGATATTATTTTCAATTACGCGCGCTCGTGGGAAACGAGCGTGGCTCCGATCGAACGCCGAACGTATCGCGTGACCATCGCAGACCCCGTCACCGCCGCGACCAGCTCCATTGCAACGGATCACGTGACAGCGCAGGCCGGCTCTTCCATCACGATCACCGCTTCGTCAACGGCCACACCTGTACCGACCATGATCGCGATCAATGTCGGGACCATTGAAATCAAAAACTGTGCAAGCACGAATCTCTGCACGGCAACCTACGCGGTTCCGCCTTCAGGCGCAGACGGGACGTATACTTTCACGGCAATCTTCACAGCGCAGAATGGCGCAACCTCAACGAAGAGCATCACGATCCCGATTGTCGCCGAGCAGCAGATGAACTCCATCGAACTCTCGATTGCGCGTCCGATTATGCGCACGACGGATGAAGCGGAGATCACGGTTCGACCGGGACCGGATCTAAACGCACGAAGCATCACAATTTACATAGACGGCGTTTCAAAAAAAATCTGCGAGAGCTCTCCGGCGATCTGCGTATTCGAAGACTTAATTTCTGGATCCATCGGGAGCGTGCACACGGTTGAAGCCGTCATACGAACTCCGGAAGACCTCTTCTACCGCAGTCTTCAAAAGACGATCACGCTCTCGGATAATGACGCACCGTCAATCACGATCGAAGCATCGAAGAGCTCCATGTACGCCACAGAAACCGTTGAGCTCACGCTCCGCGCAAACGATGACGATGGCATTTCGTCTACAAAAATCATTCGAGATGGAAACGTTCTCGCCACATGTTCCGGCGCAGCGCCATGCACCGTCACCGCGGGTCCGTTTGACGGCATCGCCTCCGGAAGCACTGTCTCCTTTGACGGCTCCGCTACAGACCTCCTCGGACTCACGGCGACGAGTACGGGACTGACAACGATCACGATTAGATAGAAAAGACTGAGCGTAGGACGTGAGGCGTGGGAGATTCCCACGCCTCTTTTTTACAATCAATAATTGTCATGGCTCTAGACTAGCAGACCGCATGATAAAATGCGATTATGCTTGTCAGTACAG
>CAZWYJ010000030.1:0-13469 GCA_964638165.1 uncultured Gammaproteobacteria bacterium
TACCTTACCATAGGTGTCACGCGCAGCAGAGCTGACGCGGAATTAGCGAGTTAAACCTTTAGGCTGTTAGGGGAGTACAAAAAACGGAAGATCTTTCCCATCGTCCGTTTTTTTATTTCCTTAAAGGCGTAAAGGCCGAACCCATCCCCTCCCTTTCTACATCCACACCCACCCCTAACCCCTCCCTTAGCCTCGCTTCGCTCGGCAAAAGGGAGGGGAACTCTCTTACATATGCGCTACCTTCCATAGCAAGCTCCCTTCCCTTGAAAGGGAAGGGTTGGGGATGGGTGTGGATGTAGAAAGGGAGGGGATGGGTCGCGTTAAACACGACTGACGGAAAAGTAAACGACCACCGGACTTAGGTCCGGTGGCTTTGTATTCGCCGGCTAGATCGCCGGCAGGGCGGCTCGTGGTTTAGTGGATGAGTTTCTCGAACAAGGAGGGTTGATTCACCTCGTTGTGGTGATGCTGATGCTTTACGTAACGACGGATGATCTGCTCGTCAATCCCGATGGTTGAGACGAAGTACCCTCTCGCCCAAAGGGAATGCTGTTCATACAGGCCATGCTTCTGCTTGATCTTCTTCTTGAGCCATGCGGAAGACTTCCCTTTCAAGATCTGCATGACGTACGAGATGGAGTCACGAGGGGTAGCGAGGAGACAGAGGTGAATGTGATCTTCCTGAATATTCAGTTCAATCACCTCCCAATGCTTCCACTTCGTGATGGATTCGAAGATTCTTCGTAGCTCGCTTTTCACCTTGTCTGGCCCAAGGACCTTCCCACGGTATTTCGGTGTCCAGACGAGGTGGTATTTTAAGTCGTAAAAACAATGTGATAGTGTTCGTATTGTACGTTTGTGTGAAGACATAACGTATAAGAGCTGCTAAAGTCGCCCTGCCGGGCGGCTTTAGCATACGGCGTTGCCTTCAAACGTACACACCGGCTACGCCGGTGGTTTTTAGGGTAACAAAAAACCGAGGCGGTTGTCCTCGGTTTTTGCTTTCCTTCTCTATATTCTATATTCCAAATTCTACATTCTAATTCCTAATCGGCATGACGAGATACCGATAAACCTCATCTCCACCTTCCGGAACAACAAGCATGGCGCTATTCCCGTCATTAAGCTTAAAACGTACCTTCGGCGTTCCAATAACCGACAATCCGTCGCTCAAGTAGCGATAGTTCACCACAAGATCCGTATCCGACCCCTCAATTTCCGCAGAAACGTTCGTAGCCGTCTTTCCCGTCCCTTGATCAGCACTATGGACATTCAACACCCCTTCCGAGGCTCTGAAGCCCAAATGGATATCAAAAAGACCCTGCCGAGCAAAGAGCGACGCCGACTTCACGGCTTTCTGAACTTCCGCTCTATCCGCCACGGATGTCACCCGAAACGACTCCGGAATAATCTGACGGTAGTCTGGGAATGATCCCTCGATGAGCCGTGAGACGATTTCGGTATTTCCATACGTTGCCACGAGCTGATTTTCCGCCATCACCCACTCAACTTCCTCCGGAATACCCAGCTCATCCTTATAAGAGGCGAGGATGCGACTTAATTCGAGCATCGCGCGGGCCGGAACAATCATCACCATATCCGCAGACCCTTTCACAATCGGCAGTACACGTTCCGCGAGGCGGTATCCATCCGTGGCAACGAAGGCTGCCATCCCATTTCCCACAGATCCACCAAAAAAACAAGCAATGCCACAAAGCTCCGGGCGAGACTCGGAGAGCGAAACGGAAAATGCCACCTGTGAAATCATTCGCTTCACATCCGAAGCTTTAAACGAGACACCATTCGACTTCGCGAGTTTTGGGATAAGAGGGAACTCCTGACCACTCATCCCACGAATCACGGTTTCCTGACCGCTCGCGGTAATTCGCAACCCCTCCTCTATACATTCAAGCTCCACCTTTCCTTGAGGGAGAAGGGAAATGTAATCCTGGAAGAGTTTGGCCGGAACCGTATATTCACCCTCACTCTCGACCTTTCCTCGGATGAGAGTACTTACCGCTAACTCAAGATTTGTCGCGGAAAGCTTGAGATTACCACCCTCTGTTTGGAGAAGGACATTTCCAAGAATAGGAAGATTAATACTCTTCCCTGTAACGTGACTAACAATCGTAAGTCCTTGTGAAAGATTTTCTTGTGTACACACGAACTTCATATAGATATATATGTATAAAGAGAAGAAATAGTAGTAGGGGCTGTGGAGACCGGGGATAAGTCAGAAACTCACTTTTTTATTCGGAATAGTGAACGATAGAACCGGAAGGGGTTGTGTGTGTTGATGTGTATGAATATGGGATGCGCGTGGATGAATCTCCCATCTATCAAGATTCTCCACAGGTATTCCCGTTTTATCCACGGGATATGTGGATCTATGTTGATGAGTGATCACTGTACACTTTCTCCCGAATTATTGCGACATCTCGTTTTAGCTGTTCGTCCACCTTTAGCGCTCCGCCGATCTTATGGCATGCGTGCATTGCCGTGGTGTGATCCCGATCGCCAACATGGGCACCGATGGCCGGGTAGGAACATTTCGCGTCTTCCCGAAGAAGGTACATGGCGATTTGGCGGGGGAATGCCAGCCGTTTCTCCCGACTCTTCCCGAGGAGATCTTCAATGGAGAGGTCGTAGTAACTCGTAACGATTTCGAGAAGCTTGCGAGGAGTGATATTCCGTTTCGGAACCGTCGGGATGAAGCTCTGGAGCAAGGTTTGGACGGTTTCGATCGTTGGCTGGATATTCTTGAATTGGTGGTAGGCGATGATTTTATTCAGAGCGCCCTCAAGTTCTCGGACATTGGATTGCACGGTTCCACCGATGAGACGGAGGATTTCCGGATTGAGCGGGTAGTTTTTTCCAGTGCACTTGGATTCCAGAATAGCGATGCGCGTTTCAAAGTCCGGTGAGGAGACGTCCGTGATCATGCCCCACTCAAATCTCGAGAGGAGGCGACTCTCCAGGGATTGGATGTCTTTTGGAGAGCGATCGCTCGTGAGCACGATTTGCTTGTTTAATTGATGGAGGGCGTTGAACGTATGGAAGAATTCCTCCTGCGTTCCTTGTTTGCCGGAAATGAATTGGATATCGTCCACCAAGAGGACGTCCACGGTGCGGTATCGATCTTTAAAATCATTTACACGACCTCCGCGTACGGCTTGGATGAATTCGTTCGTAAAACGTTCGCAGGTGATGTATCGAACAATAGCTTTTTGGTTCGTTTGGAGGACGTGGTGGCCGATGGCTTGCAGGAGATGGGTTTTTCCAAGTCCGGCGCTCCCGTAGATGAATAGCGGGTTATAAGATTCTCCCGGATTCGTGGAGGCGGCGATCGCCGCAGCGTGCGCGAGCTCATTCCCCTTGCCTACGATGAAGGATGAGAAGTTGTAGCGGGGATTCAAACTGGAGTCTTCCGCTTCGTGCGATGCGGATCGCCCCGGGGAATATGAGGATGGGGGTTCTGAAGAGGAGGATGGGGGTTCTGAAGAGAACATGTGACCCTCCGTCTGCGTCTGCGTGGCTTGTTCCGCAATTGCAGAGCGCATCTCCACTCGGTAGTGGGCTTCGCGGATGGCGTTCGTCGTCACGTGTTTGAGCGCTTTGACGATCTGTTCGTGGTATTTCTTTTCCAGCCATGCCTTTGTGAAGGTGTTTGGAACGGAAATGGTCGCTCGTCCATTCTCAAATGAGGTGATGGCGGTATTTTTGAACCACGTTGTGAAGTTGGCCTTTGAGAGGGTGAGTTCGAGTTCACCGAGAGCGGCGAGCCAGATGGCTTGAAGGTCCATAGGGATAAAGGATAGGGATGAGGCGAGGAGACAAGGATTGTCTAGATATCAACAGTCGCGCAAGCAGTCGTCAAATATGTGGATGGCTTGTGGGTAAGTATAGGGAACAGGGAGGGAAGTGGCTAGTAGCTCGTAGCTCGGGATTCGTATATCGTATATCGGGACGCTGTCCGGGTGTCGTCTTTGCCCGAAATACGAAATACGAGTCCCGAACACCGAGATATTGACGGAATTCTCAATTCTAGGCATACTGCGGTTTACAAGTATGCCAAAGCGAACGTATCAGCCAAAGAAGCGCCACTCCATGAAAGTCCATGGTTTTCGGTCCCGTATGAGCACGAAGGATGGTCAGCAGGTGCTTGCGCGCCGACGGGCCAAGGGTCGTAAGCGACTCACGGTAAAGAAGGCACGGTAAGGAAGAAGGGTTTAAGGGATTAGGCCATTGGGCCTTTAGGGGTTGGAAGGAAGGTATCGTTTAGCAAACCCCTAATTCCTTAAAGGTCTATCTCCATAACCCCTTAACTATGCTTTCAAAGGAACGCCGATTGCGTCATGAAAGGGATTTTGCGCGGCTGTCCGTAAAAGGGCGGCCGCTTTATGGTCCATTTTGTATCCTTCGTGCCCGAAAGAGTGGCTCGAAGCCGTCCAAAATCGGTTTTGTGGCATCCGGGAAGATTTTTAAGAAGGCCGTCCTCCGTAATGAGATACGCCGACGAATGAGCGAGGCGCTTCGGCCGTGGGTCGAGAAGGTTCCGGAGGGCTATGACATGATTTTTGTGGCAAGGCCGGAAGTTCAGAACGTTGATTTTGAGGAGTTGCGAACGTCTTTGAAGCATTTGATTGAAAAAATGCCCGTGGAATTGGAAAGGCCTTTTGTGCGCAGGCCCAAGCCCCCTCGAAGTCGAAAGGGCGTCATCGCCTATTCCAAACAGCTCGGAATTCCACGCCCACCGGGGAAAGGGCAAATCCCAAATAACAAATAACAAACTCCAATTTTGGAATTTGTTATTTGTTATTTGGTGCTTGGGATTTCTTTACTATGCGTCGACTATTCCAATTCTTCATCCGCATCTACCAAAGGACGCTCTCACCGGATCACGGGTGGTTTTCGCGCTGGCTTCATCCAACCTGTAAGTTTCATCCAACCTGTAGTCAGTACGCCCATGATGCGCTGGGAAAATACGGAGTCATCCATGGCGGAGCGAAGGCAGCGTGGCGCATTCTCCGCTGTCACCCGTGGAGTAAGGGCGGGATTGATGAGGCGTGAGTGAGTGACGAAGGAGAGACGGGGAGTGATTTTTTTGCTACAATTTCATTTATGAAGAAAACGGCGCGCGCGGGTTTTACTCTTATTGAGCTCCTTGTCGTGATCGCGATCATCGGACTTCTTGCGACCTTTGCCGTTGTGCAAGTTGGGAATTCAAGAGAAAAAGCCCGCCTCACAAAAGGAGCGGCCTTTTCCGGGCAGGTTCTTCGATCGATTGGAGATGAATTGGTCGGACGTTGGGACTTTGAAGAGTGCTCAGGGACGGTGGCGAATGATACGAGCGGTTTTGGAAATGCGGGGACGCTCGCCGCGAGCGGCGTCACGTGGTCTGCGGATACGCCGTCCGGAAACGGATGCGCGGTCAGTTTCAATGGGACGACGAACTACATAACCGTTCCGGATAGTGATCGGTACTCTTTTACGAATAATGCATTCACGATTTCTCTCTGGATGAAAACGGATAATCTCGCGGGCGTCATTGGTGCCCTTTCGAAGGGTGGTGGCGGGTTCGAATATTCGTTTCAGGGAACGATTGCTAACGCATTGACATTCGGGACATGGAATTTGTCCGGAGGTCAAGTGTATACGTTCCCATCTTTCATACGGGAAAGGGGATGGAGGCACTACGTATTTACGGCAGATGGAGCCTACCTTTCGATTTACAGAGATGGGGTCTTGCTGACGAAGACGAATTATCTCGGGACGCGTTCTCTTGAGAACGGACCGGGTCTGCTTCGGATCGGGGTTGGGCTCGACGGCGGGGGCTACCGCACGCTCGTGGGGAGCATTGATGACGTGCGAATCTATAAGAGGTCGCTAACGAGCCAAGAGGTACGGCGGATGTACGCAGAGGTTGTCTCTCAATTCGTGGCAAAGAAGTAGTCCCCGTCGTCGCCCGATCCATCCCATGATTATCTAGATGGATCGGGATGGGCAGAGAAGATCGTGGTGGCGAATGGTGACTTTCCTGCAAAAGAAAAGCGGCCGCGTTGGCCGTTTTTTCTCTATAATTATTCGGATGCGATTTCAATGATTTTCGTCTTTGATGTTGCGCCTTTCAGGATCGTGACGTGGCTTTTTGCAATTTCGAAGGATTCTGCGAGGAAGCGAATAAGCTCCTCATTTGCTTTTCCTTCGATTGGGGGAGCGTGCAGGCGCACGGTCCACTCCGATCCCTGTCTGGAAACGATTTCCGATGTTTTTGCATTCGGTTTGACGTGGATCGTGAGACGCATAGTGGGAATTCCTTCCGTTGACGTGACGTCCGCGCTGTTGGCGCGACGCCCCGCGTCGTCGCCCGCACGCTTAGTGTTGGCAGTGTTCGTCGTGCACGTGATCGCTATGATCATGACGATCTTCCTCTGCATGTATCGGGTAGCCCTTGATGCCATGCGTATGGAGGAGGTCGAGTGTTTTTCGATTGCGCATCATGATCGCGACGTACTCGCGGTATTCCGGAGAGGAGACGCGTTCGCGAGTCTGCGTATCGTCCGGACGGATGCCTGAAAGAATGTGGTCAATTTCATCATCCAATTCTTTTTCGGTAATGGTGATGTTCTCCTGTTTGGCGATATTCTTGATAAGCGTGGCTGCCCGAATGCGTCGAATAGCTTGGGGGACGAGCTCGAGCTTGAGTTCATCGCGTGTTTTTTTGATGGAGGCGAGGTAGTCTTCCACCTTCATGTGGCGTTCTTCAACCGTTCGTTCAAGTTCCATCATCATCTTACGGATCTCGTCATTCACGAGCAAGTCCGGAGCATCGCTAAATGAAGACTCGTCAACCAGTTTTTCGAGAAGCTCGATCTCGGCCTTCTCGGAGGCGCGCCCTTCCTCTTCAAGCGTGAGGTTTTTGCGAATGATGTCTTTGAGCTGTTCAACATCTGCTTGACCGAGGCTCTTCGCGAATTCATCGTTCAATTCCGGGAGCTCAAGTGAAAAAACACTCTTGGCTTTTACGGAAAAGTCCACATTTTGTCCGGCGAGGTGTTTCTGATAGTGCTCGGATGGGAAGACGAGCGCGAACGTCTTTTCATCTCCGGCCTTCATGCCGACGATCTGATCCGTAAAGCCCGGGATGTAGTGCGGTTCATTGAGGTAGATTTTGTAGTCGCGGGCAGCTCCGTCTTCAAGAGCCACGTGATCCTTCGTCATGTCGAGATCAATCACGATCACGTCTTCGATCGTCGTCGGCTCCGTCTTGATAACCTCTTTACGTTGCATCATGCGAAGCTCCTTGAGCGCCTTCTCGATATCCGCATCTTCAATGGCGCGCGGGGAGAATGTGACGCGTTCCTTCTTGTAATCGGCGAGTTTTTCCACGACTGGCGCGACCGGCGCAATGACCGTGAACTGGATGGTCTGTTTTGGCGTGAGTTTATCAACTTGGACTTCCGGAGACCCGACGGTATCAATGTCGTTTTCGAGAATGGCGTGCATGTATCGTGCGCGCACGATGCGCTCGAGCGCGGCTTCCCAAATGCGCATTTCTCCGAAGGCTTTTGCGACTTCGGCATACGGAGCCTTTCCCGGACGGAAGCCCGGAATGGATTTACTAATACTCATCTCCGATACGGCTTCCTGAACGTACGGATCCGCTTCTTCCGGGGTCACGGTAAAGACGAGTTTGACCTTGGAACCTGAGAGTTTTTCGATGATTGGGGCTTGCATACTGTGGGTCGGAGGGTACAGGAGGTCTGGAGGGGAGTCAATGGTCGCGGAGGGGGTTGGGTATTGGAATTTGGCGTTTGGCCTACATGTCAAAATCCAAACCCCAAACGCCGTTTGCAACGTTTGGGGTCTCATGGAGAATCTTTTTAACGAATGTAGGTAAGTGGATTCACGCGTTTTCCGTTGATGTAGACCTCGTAGTGGAGGTGGGTTCCGGTGGATCGTCCGGTTGTTCCCATCATCGCAATCGTCTGTCCGCGCTTGACTGTGTCTCCGGCCTTCACGAAGAGCTTGGATGCGTGGGCGTAACGGGTCGTGACGCCCTCGCCATCAATAAGCACCTGAAGTCCGTACCCTCCGCTATTCCAGCCGGCCGTTGTGACGACGCCATCATGGGAGGCGTAGAGCGGGGAGTCATAGTGGCCGTCAAGATCAAGCCCGGTATGTCTCCAGCCGTAGTACTGCGTAATGACGTGACCGCTCGTTGGCCATAAAAGTTTGGTCGGTGAAGTGTCGCTTGTATCCGCATCAGCCGGTTTGGCGAATCGAGCGGCATTGGCGGCATTCGCTTCAATGGAATTGGTGGATGCGCTTTTTGGCGTAACGACTCGCGCTGCCACGGCCTGTGCCGGAGGCGTTCCTCCCGGAAGGACAATTTCTACGCCGGTCGCGAGTGGCTTTTCCGGATCGAGTCGGTTGACGCGCACAATATCGTCAGTATCGGATCCGTACTTTTTCGCCAAAGAAGAAAGGGTTTCTCCGGACTTCACGATGACGAGCACGCCGGAAACCGGCGGGATGCGCAATGTATCTCCGGGGCGAATGTACTGCGTTGCCGTGCGTCCATTGGACCAGAGGAGCGTTCCGATGTTTACGCCAAAGCGCTGGGCGATTGTGCTAAGCGTATCGCCATTTTGTACGATGTAGTTGATCGTTTCAGTTCGTTCTTCGGCAGGCCCGGACGGTTGATTCGCCTCATGTGGGATGAGGTTGGCGATAATCGTTCCCGGAACAGATGGAGACGTGATTGGGAGGTCGGCCGTTTCTTCGTAATCAAAGTCAATATCCTGTGACACGATGATGGAATCGTTCGTGTATCGGGAATCGTGGACGAGCAGATCTGCATTAGTAGCCTCTTCCGTTGTGCGCGCGTCGCTACCCGCGACGATCTCATAGAGGAGGCTCGTCTGTCCGGCGTCTTGCGCATTCGTTCGTTGTCCGGCAAGGACATTTGTTCCGATCGTCAGGACGGACATGGTGACGATGATGGCGTGTGGGAGATAACGATGCGTGAAGATGGCGAGCGCCCAGCCTCGGACGGGGACGGTGACGCGGGCGTATCGTAAACGGAAGAGCGTGACGGCGCGATAGATCGGAAGGATGAAGATGTATGCAAAACAGCGTCCAACAAAAGACGCTGTCCGCGAAATGACCGGAGACATGGCGTTTACAGTATTCGCGAGCGCTCGAAACAGCCAAAGGCGTACGCGACTGAAGACGGATGAGTGACGGTGAGTCGTATTGGTGAGGAAGAAAGGCCGTTCTCCTCTTCGGTCCCTTGCTTCTAGGTCTCTCTTGGAGATCCTCGATTGAGACAGTAGGGTATCCGGAAAAAGCCTTTTTGTCAATGGATTATGGTCGGGAAATGGCTCTACTCAGGCACTTTTAACCTCTTCACATGTTAAGTATACTTAGCGTCATCGTAAGGGGTGTAAGGCATTAGGCTACTAAGCCACAAGAGGTGATGCTCTGCCCCCTAAAGGCATAAAAGCCTAATGCCTTAATTCCCTTTACTCATGAATCTGTCGGTACTGGAGGGCTTCGGCGATATGTGGAACCTCGATGTGAGGTGATGCCGAAAGATCCGCGATGGTTCGGGACACTTTGAGGATGCGGAAGTAGGAACGCGCCGAGAGCTGGTACATCGTGACCGCATGCTCGAGGAGGCTTTTTGCTTCATCGGTTATTTCGGCAAATGTGCGGATCGCTGACGATGAGAGCTCTGCATTCGTTCGTACGCCGGTGAACCGTTCCCGTTCGAGCTGGATGTTTCGCGCGCGGGCAACGCGTTCGCTGATTGAGGATGAGGTTTCTCCGGGCGCGAGCGTCATGAGTTGATCAACGGGAACTTTTGGAACGTCAATGAGCAAATCAATACGGTCGAGGAGCGGTCCGCTGATGCGTTTTCGGTAGGAAGAGATTATCATCGGGGAGCAAGAGCATGTTCGCTCTTTATCTGTGGCGTATCCGCACGGACAAGGATTCATGGCAGCCACGAGCGTGAAGCGCGCGGGGAATGAGACGGACTGTTGGACGCGGGAAATAGAGATGCGTCCGTCTTCGAGCGGTTGGCGGAGCGTTTCGAGTACGGTCCGGGGGAATTCCGGGAACTCGTCTAAAAAGAGAACGCCACGGTGTGCAAGCGAAATTTCTCCCGGTTTCGGAATCACGCCTCCGCCAACGAGCGATGATCCGCTTGCGGTGTGGTGCGGAGAGCGGAATGGGCGGATCGTCATCGCGCCTTCGGCGGCATCGAGGAGACCCGCGGCGCTCCAGACGCGCGTCACTTCGAGGATTTCGGATGCATCGAGCGGTGGAAGGATAGAGGCAAAACAGTGCGCGAGGAGCGTCTTACCACTTCCGGGCGGTCCTTGCATGAGAATATTGTGCCCCCCGGACGCGGCGATCTCGAGTGCGCGCTTGGCTTGCTCCTGACCACGGATATCGCAGAAATCATTCGGGTACGAGTGTCGAATTTCTCCGCTAATGATTCTCTGCGGCGTTTGCGGAAGGTCGCGAATACCTTGGAGGTGCGCAATGACATCCGCAAGCGTGTCCGCCCCGTAGACGCGGATATCCGGAATGAGAGATGCCTCCTTTGTATTCGCGGATGGGATGATGAGTGCTTCGTATCCACGTTCGCGCGCGAGCGCCGCAAGACTGAGGACGCCATTGATCGGGCGGAGCGTTCCGTCCAGTGCGAGCTCTCCGGCCAAGAGCGTGTGCTCGATCCGCTTCGGATCGAAGATGATGTCAATCGCCGCAATCGCCGCGGCGATCGGGAGGTCGTAGAGCGTTCCGAACTTTCGGACATCGGCCGGCGCAAGATTAACCACAACGGTTCCGCGCGGAAAATAGAAGCCCGACTGCTTCATGGCGCTTTTTACGCGTTCGCGAGCTTCCTGCATCATGGCGTCCGGCAATCCGACGATGAAGAATTTAACGGTGCCGGCTCGCGCATCCGCTTCAACTTCTATGAGTTCGGCGTGAAGGCCAATGAGGGAGCCTGTTCGAATAGTGGTTAACATAAGATAGGGCGTAGATCGTGGGTCGTAGGGGCGAGACCTCGTCTCGTCTGCTTCATCCAGTTAGTCTCATGGATCGAAAACGAGCGCAAGGTCCAAAAAACCGCCAGAATAGGCGGTCATGTGGACAAGGTGAGGTATCAGTATCAGTCGGCGGTAGGGGCGGATCGCGATCCGCCCGTACGGCGGTCGAGAGTTTTGAGCGAGAGGAGGTAGAGGAGAACGCCGAAGAAGATGGCGATGTCCGCGAGGTTTACGACGCTGCGGTCGACGAGGAGGAGCCAGTCAATGACGTATCCGTAAGAGAGGCGATCGAAGAGGTTGCTCAAAGCTCCTGCGAAGATAAGGGTAAAAGCCGCTGAACGAAGAAAATGTTTTTGTCGGATCGCGTTCCAGAAGGCGCGGACGAGCGCGACGAGGACGATCACGGTGACGCAAACGATCACGAAGATGGGGATCGGGATATCCGCAATAGCTCCGCGATTAAGGTGGAGCGTGACGCCGAGAATATTCGGGATGATGTCAACCTTCTGGTTTACGGCGAATGCCTGAACCGCCATCCATTTCGTTTCACGGTCGGCTGTTATAAGGAAAGAGACAAAAATAGCGACGATTGTTCCAAAAAAGAGTACGTCGAAGATTATTTGATAAATGTTCGCTCGTGTCGGATCCCCCGTATATTCAGTGGCCGGAGAGTCGGGGGATGGCGCGGGCGCATCTGGCATACTCGCCAAAGACGGATGAGAAAAATGAGCGCTTGAAGAATCGTTTATAATTCCTGTGTGAGCGCTTTCTTGCACGCGATGCACGAGGAGGACGCCGGACGAGCCTCGAGGCGCTCTTCCTGAATGTCCTTTTTGCAGTATTTGCAGATTCCGTATTTATTTTTTTCGATCGCATTGACGGCGTTCGTCGTATCCTGGAGTTCTTTTTCCAGTCGGGTCTTCAAAGAAAGGTCGTCGCTATACTCCGTGACCTCCATGGCATTGTCGTCATCAGAGTTCCCTCCGGATTCCGGGTATTCCGCATCGTAGCGATTTTTTAACGCGGGATCCTTCTTTCCGATATCAGAAAGCTCCTGCTCAAGCCTCTGTTGTTCGGCAATGAGCTGCGTTTTCATCCGTGCAATGAATTCAGACGAGTGGGCCATAAAAGGTTGGCTAGGATTGATTGGGTCAAGGATAGCGGGAAGCGGGGTTTTGGGCAAGGGGCGGGGCGGATGGTAAGTGGTAAGTGGATGGATTTGACAGCACCTTTTTCGACCCCAACAATTTTCTACGACCTACGACCTACGACCTACGACCTACCCAAAATTAAAGAGGCTTCGGTGGCCCCTCATAGTAATAAGTGGGTCGAAGCCTCTAGGCTCTTGCGGATGTCGGGAACGTTATATGGGTGCGGAGCGGAATGGTGCGTCGCTCAACGCGGAAACGCTCAACCAAGCGGTGCAGGAGTCTTTAAGAAGGTGCTGCTATGTGGACCGGATCCTGGCAGTGCCCAGGATGCACGCGAAGTGCAAATGCGGGATGCCCGAGGACTTTTACGTTTTGTTTTTTGATTTTTTGACTCGTAAACGATAACGTATGACGAGTACGGGGATCCAGTTCACATATGGATCGGTTAGTCAGTGAACAGGTCTAACTATCCGTCCCTCTGCAGTATGAATGTGCGGGCGCCAGGTATCCTTCTCTTCGGGCGAACCAGGAGGCTCGCAGGGCAGGTGACACCGATTTGATGTCCAAGAAGGTTGGCTCAGAGGACCTCGCTGATTTACAGGTGGCCTCATTAAAGTCCGTGTATATATTGTAGATAAGATTGGGAAAATGAGCAATGGTTAATGGATGAAATAAAATTCAAGTGCTCTGTATAGCTAAAATTGATTTATCCACAGACATGTGGATAGTGGGGATAAGTATTTATAGGGAATTAGGCCATTAAGCCTTTAGGGATTTAGGGGGAAGGAGCCCTCTGCGCAATTCCCCCTAATGGCCTATAGGCCTAACCCCCTAATTCCTTCGTTTACTGATACTGATACTGATACTGATACTGATACTGATACTGACTCGCCCTGCTACTCATTAACGCAAATGATGCCGCCGGCATCCGTCTCATGGATGCGAATGGAGGTTAAAAAGGCCTTCCATGCCTCTGATGCGCGGAAGAGATCGAGGATATTCCGAAGAGCGTCCCCGGATACGACGAGCCTGGGAGTCCCCGGGCATGCCGTGGAAGCCATGGAAGTCGTCTGCGCACCCGTGTCCGTATCTTCGGTCTGGAAGATGAGCGGGGTGCTCGATGTTTTTCCTTGAGAGTTCGCGAAGAATTCCGTGACACTCGTTTGATCCGGGATAGTGAGCTCCCGCACGGATGGCTGGCCGAATCCGGCATTGAGGCGTCCGATATCCTGATCCGAAACATCGTTCCAAA
>CAZWYJ010000031.1:0-13043 GCA_964638165.1 uncultured Gammaproteobacteria bacterium
CCGACACAGCGGGTTCCGCGAGCACCTGAAAATCCTTCACCTCAAGGTCTCGTACCGTGGCCTTGTGAATGTCGCGGGGTTTTGGGTCTTGAATGCGAAAATGAATGTATGGACCATGACAATAGGCTCCGGCCACAAGATCATCATGCAAGCACACAATCTCATCCGCAAGATGCCGTGCGAATGCCCGCACGTCTTCCTTCTTCCGCTTCCCTCGGATAAACTCTTGCCATGCTTCGCAGATATTTTCAATTGATGCGATATCCTCGAATGTGATCGGGCAGACCTTTTTCATAAAAATAATCAATTACCCCGCAGCAGAGCTGACGGGGTATCGGAGGACAAGTCTTCGACTTATACTTCGATACCCCATGCGGTAACCGCGCAGCAGAGCTGACGCGGAATAAGCGAGTTCACCTATGATACCCCCCCCCAACGGATTCCAGTCACATCAACCGCCTGTGCTTCAAAAAACGCTTGAGGCATACAAACAATGGCATGTTTTTCATCAAGGCTTTCCGCGTCTTTCTAAATACACGTTGGGAGAAAAAATAGACGGGCTATTTTCCGAACTGATCGAATCGCTGTTTCTTGCGGGATACAGCACACAGGATGAAAAAACCAAGCACATCCTTGCCGCAAGCGTGCGACTCGATCTGCTCAAATACTTCATGCAAGTCGCTTGGGAACTAAAGTATCTGGATCATAAACGATACGCCGCAATGACTCCCCCGCTGGTCGAAATAGGAAAAATGATCGGCGGATGGATAAAACACATGGAACGTAAAACCCCGCCCGCCTGAAGCGAACGGGGTTTTCTACATGAAGAGAGTTGCAGACGAAGAGGACGCGGTTCCTGCGATTCCACCTATTGTCGAACCAGTCGTTGTCGAGGATGCGCTGACCGTCGTTCTGCCACACGTTCGCGACATTCCGGTTGTCGCCGTTCATCGCAGAGGAGCCGTCTGTTCGTATCAGGAGCCATCCAAATCACCGCCGGTTGACATCTCTCCCGGCTGAATTTTATATGGGGCATTAAGCCCACTAGCCTCCGATACCAAGTATCTTCATATTAAGGGAATGGGAGATTGCGCGCTACCGCCCGCTGTGCGGGAACGACACTCCGGCAAATCTGCCCTTCCAGATTTCGATCGCCCACAGCCGTAACCATGAGCCGTCTCATCTACTCTCCAAACAAAGTATAGCAAAAAAGCGACCCCGTTCCGACGCATGACCCTAGTACAGGTCAAACGCGGAACGGGGTTAAGTGGCCAAGATCCAAGGTTCCAAGGTCCATTTTCAGTACCAAGGAACCAAGGGCCAAGCGCTTACTTGCGGAGGAACAGGAACCGAAGCTCGGCGTGCCACCTGCGGTCGAACCAGCCGTCGCTCAGAAAGCGACCGTCGCCATCCGCGCCCAGCACCGCAACGCGGCGGTTGCCGTCGTCCATCGCGAACGAACCGAGGGCGACGATCCAGAACTGCCGCTGGAATTCGGGGTGCGCCTTCGCGAAAGCAATGGCCTCCAAGTGGGTGGCTGGGCGGTAGCCCTGCTTGTCCATCTCGGTGATGGCGTCTTCGCTCTCGATCTCCCGACCGAAGTGCTCCACGAGGAAGATGCGATCACCGGGCGTCTCGTCCATGCCCACGCATGAAGCGTGTTTCTGGAACGGCCGTCCATCGAAAATGACGGAAACGCTATTCTCCCCCGAAAAGTCCCTCTCGAGTTCGGGCCGAGATGGAAGCGGAGCGTAGTTGACGGGAACGAGGTACTCGTTCTCCCCGAACGGACGATCAGCCTCCGAGCCAGCCGGGACGACGAGATCCGCGATCTGTCGCTGGAGCGCAGGCTCCTTCACGATCCGGCGGAGGTGTTGCATATTACCTCCCTTAGCCATGACCGCGTGCGCGATCACCTTGAAGATCTCGAACGCGAATCCGAAGTTACTCACGACGTCGCCGATCCCCTGATTCTTCTTGTTTTGTCTCATGACCGTCTCTCCGTTTCTCCGGCTCACCCCTTAATCCCGCACCATGCAGAACCGCAAGGTTTACCGTTTCTGTTCACGCAGATAAGCAATTTTGGCTCAATGAAGAGCGTCGAATGAACATGAAAAATAGCATAGCATAAAATGAACAGATTGTCAAGTATCCTTGATATAAAATAATTCCTCCGCCTCTGCAAGCTGCTCATGCGTGCCGACCGGCATCCAGAATGAGGCCTCGATGGCATAGATCGGATGTCCGAGATCAATGAGCTGCGGAATCGCATGTGGCAGACTCCACTCATTCGTTTTTCCCGGCACAAGGACGGGTTTCGTAGAAAACCAATGGCGATCGAGCGCGTACGCACCGGTATTCAAAACCGTTTCCGCGCCGGCTTCAGGCCGATAGAATCCGCACACGCGTTTCTCTTCATCAAGCTGAATACCGTCAATCGAACCGGAAGCGGCTCCGCGATAGCAGAGAATGGCTTTTTCATGCTTTACCAGATGCGCGAGATCTTCAGCCGCGTACAGATCGTCTCCCATGAGAACCAAAAAACGGTCCGATCGAATGAACGACTCCGCGCGACGCAGGGCTCCGCCCGTCCCATCCAACGCGTCCTGATGCGCGTAGACGACATCGCGTCCGCGAAACGCATTCCCGATGCGATCTTCAATCTGCTCCGCAAGATAGCCGACCACGAGGATGATGCGGTCAACGTCGTCCGGGAGCATATCCAGTGTCCGTTCCAAACTCGAACGTCCCGCGATTGGAACGAGTGGTTTTGGCACCGTGTCCGTAATCGGTCTCAATCGGGTTCCGAGACCCGCGCACATGATAATCGCATCCATAGATAAACAAATTACAAATACCAAATTACAAAAGGCCATCTTGAAGCATTAGGTAAAAACTTTGGAATTTTCTGCATAAGTTATTCTTCGTTCTCGTCTCCGACAACGCCCTTTTTGAGCGCGGTGATGATCGGATCCAATTCGCCGTCAAGAATGTTCTGGATATTATGCCACGAGTGTTTGATGCGATGATCCGTGATGCGATCCTGCGGATAGTTATACGTCCGGACCTTCTCACTACGCTCGCCCGTGCCGATCTGACCGCGACGCGACGCCTCAACCTCCGCACGGCGTTTTGCCTCTTCAAACTCCCATACGCGTGCGCGAAGGATTTGCATGGCGCGCTCGCGATTCTGCACCTGACTGCGCTCATCCTGACAGGACGCCACGATATTCGTAGGCAGATGCGTGATACGAACGGCTGAATACGTGGTATTCACAGACTGCCCGCCCTTGCCTCCCGCACAGAACGTATCAATGCGCAGATCCTTGGGATCAATCGTGACTTCCGTTTCTTCGATCTGCGGAAGGACGGCGACCGTGGCCGTAGAGGTATGAATACGCCCCTGCTTTTCCGTGGACGGAACCCGCTGAACGCGATGAACGCCGCTCTCGAACTTCAGCCGGCCGTACACGCCGGTGCCGGAAATCGTAAAAACGACTTCCTTGTACCCGCCTGCCTCTGACCGCGATTCGGAAATGAGTGTCGTCTTCCACTTTTCCCGCTCCGCGTAACGAGAGATCATGCGGAAGAGGTCTTCCGCGAACAGCGAGGCTTCGTCTCCGCCGGTTCCGGCACGGATCTCGACGATGACATCGTTCATGTCATGCAGCTCCGGCGGAACAAGCGCGAGCTCGAATGCCTCCGTTGCGCGCGCCAATACCTCCCGGATCTTCTCGAGCTCCGAAACTCCCAACTCCTTCATCTCCGCATCACCGGACGCGATCGCTCCTTCCGCATCAACCTTCGCACGATGCAGTAACTCCCACTCTTCGCCGATCTTCACGATCTCCTTAGCATGCCGGTACGCAAGCGAAACCTCGCGCAAGATCTTTTGATCATTGAGCGTTTGCGGGAGCGCGATGCGCGACTCGAGATCTGTGAGCTCTGCGCGGGCTTTGGCGAGAGCGTTTGTAAATTCAGATGGAGACATGTGGGCAGGGCGTGGATCGTCCCCCTTCGTCAAAAGCACTTCGGGGGACAGGTAGGGCGCGGGGCGTAGTAAGGGCGGTTCGCGAACCGCCCCATCGCCCTACATCCTACACCTTGAGAACGCGTTTCAACATACAGAAATACAAAATCCCGAAAAATCGGGATCTTGCATCACAACATCTAAGCTTCAGACTTCGTGGCCTTCTTGGCTTTCTTTTCCGCTTTCTGCGTGGCGCGCTTCTCGGACTTCGCCTTCTTACCGCCTTGCGTGGAGGCGACTCCGCTCTTCTTCGCTGACCGCTCCGCGAACTTCTCTACGCGACGGGCCGTATCAACGAGTTTCTGCTTTCCGGTGTAAAACGGATGACATGCCGAACAAAGCTCCACGCGGATTTCTTTGACCGTGGAACCAACCGTGGTCTTACGTCCGCATGCGCAGACGACCTCGGTGTCTTCATGATATTCCGGGTGGATACCTTTCTTCATAATGTGGAGGATCGTACCAGAAAGCCCATTTTTTGGCAAGATACCGCCAGCCCCTCCCTAAGAGCCTGTTCAGGCCATTACTGCGGATCCCAGCACGTCGTCTCTCCGATAACATTGTCGGCCGCCCACCCGCTCGCCGTTGCCCCGTGGTCCATTTCCCCAACAGTCCACATCCTAAATTGCTGTGAATTCGAAGAACTGCCCGTGGAACTCTCTTTGGACCGGAAGCACCAGCCATCATAGTAATACGCGCTACCGCTCGGACCCCTTGGCAGGCTCCCGATATGGCCACCCGTCACCAGAGCGTTCATGCATCCGCCACTCAAAAAGCTCGTCTCATACGTACAATTGCCCTCGATAACCGATGGATACCTCCCGTTCGCCCTGTAGAAAGATTCAAGAGCAAAATGGATATTTTGCATATCCACGGTGCGCTGGGCATCGCGCGTCTTCTTACGCATGTTTTCATAATTCAAAAAAGCGAGCGTGCTCAAGAAACCGATAACGCCGACCACGGCGACGATCTCGATGAGCGTGAAGCCACGCCTCGACTTCATCTGAATCAGTCTGAACGTCATATCATTACGATGCTAGCAAGAATGACGTCAAAGAAAAAGCGCCCACGATTTCGCCCCTACACGAAAACGCCACATTCTGATACATTCCCGCCACATGAGAACCGACCTGTTCGACTATCACCTTCCGAAAGATCGCATTGCCCAAGAACCGGCCAAGCCACGAGATCATTCGCGCCTCCTCATCTTGAATCGGACAACGGGTGATATTCGTCACAAGCATTTTTACGACATTCTCGACGAACTGAATGCCGGAGACCTTTTGATTGCCAACGAGAGCAAGGTCTTCAAGGCTCGACTGACGGGCTCCGTCCAGCGCATCGCGGACGATCAAGGCACCCCCCACTCCCCACTTGAAATCTTCCTCCTGCGCCCGGAACAGGATGATCAATGGATCGCACTGGCAAAACCGGGAAAGAAACTGCGAATCAACACGACGATCATCTTCGACGAAAACGTCACGGCGATCGTAAAAGAAAAACGTGCGGAAGATGGAACAGTTGTGATCGGCTTCAATCGGCCACCGAACGACATCCTCGAGTGGACGGATCGTGTGGGAGACGTCCCGGTGCCCCCGTATGTCGCGTCCGCACCCGCGGATGCATCCGACTATCAAACCGTGTACGCCAAACACGTCGGCTCCGTTGCCGCGCCAACCGCCGGATTCCACTTTACGCCGGAACTCATGGAAAAATTCAGGGCGAAGGGTATTCGATTTGAAACGATCACGCTCCACGTAGGGCTCGGCACCTTTCGACCCGTACAAACGGATGATCTGGACGAGCACATCATGCACGAAGAGTGGGTGAGCGTTCCGGAGCGCGTGCGGGATCTCATCAAGGAAACGCGTGCCAATGGACACCGCGCCATCGCGGTCGGCACCACGACCATGCGCGCGCTCGAATCCGGCCTCACGGAAGGGTTCACGAACATTTTCATCAAACCGGGACATCGCTTTGCATGGGCCGACGGGATGATCACGAACTTCCACCTGCCAAAATCCACGCTCCTCGTGCTCGTCTCCGCATTCATCGGAGAGCATCATGCCGATCCTGACGACGGGAGGAAAATGGCGATTCAAGCCTACGAAGAAGCGATCGAGCTCGGATATCGCTTCTACTCCTTTGGAGACGCCATGCTGATTACATAGAATGTAACCCATCGCGTAGAACGCGACGCTGTCGCGTTGAACGCGACTCGCCCTTCGCTTTACATCCACACCCATCGCGTAGAACGCGACCCATCCCCGGCCCTTCCCTTATTTCTCGTCCACCTAGGCGGACTCGAAAGGGAAGGGAGCTTGCTATGAAAGGCAATGCATATATAAGAGAGTTCCCCTCCCTTTTGCCGAACGAAGTGAGGCTAAGGGAGGGGTTAGGCCCGCCCGCCACGCAAGCCGAGTCCGCGAGGCGTTGCGGGCAGGGGTGAGTAGAAAAAAGGTGAGTCGTTTAAAATAAATTGACCCGCGCAAGCCGAAGCGAGCGCGGGTCAGGAGGCACCAAGCCTGTTACGGCCAGATGGGGATGGGGAAGGAGCATCTCTGGACGCAAAAAAGCGAAGTACCTCCGTAGAGCAACGGAGAAGGGCTCGGCTTCAGCGATGCTGATGCCGATCCCGAAGGCGGATGCACATACCTGTGACCTCCTCTCCTCGTTCGATGGTCATCCAGTCTTCGTCTGGTGGTGGTGACGCGCGACGCGCAGGCGCTGCGGTGGCACGCGATGTGCTACGAGGCGAACTTCGACGCCGTTGCTCGATGGCGTCGTCGTGTTGTTGAGCGAACGACTGCGGACTTCCATACGGGGACTTCCTTCCTTGTCGTCTGTTCTTGATGGGGATAGACCGGGCAGCCAAACCGCCAGGTCCGGGGTGGGAGCGGAACCCCTTGCCGGGGGAACAGCCCAACTCCTCAACAACGAACGTTCGAGGGGATCGTTTGCGAACCAGTGCTTAGGTACGCGCGTATCCACTTTTTGCGTTTGAATGCCAAAGGAGCTGATACTAATGCTATCCGCAGGAAAAAAATGCGTCAAGAGACGTCCGGAAGGTAGCGGAGCGTTGCTCTTCCGGGCGCGATCACGTCTATCGTGACCAAGTCAACGTGGAGATCGTCGTCCGAGATCCCCTTCCGTTCCGCGTAGATCAGGGCGAGATTCCACAGACGATCAAGCTTAGATCCGGTCACGGATTCCTCCGGAAACCCCGCAGCCATGGAACGCCGTGTTTTCACCTCCACGATTCGGACTTCGCCCGCCTTACGCGCGATGATATCCGCCTCCCAGTGCCCGCATCGCCAATTGCGCTCGATGATGACATACCCCCGCTGGATTAAAAAACGGGCGGCGAGCTCTTCGCCGCGCCGTCCGGTTCGCTGACGCGGAGACGGCGAACGCCGTGCTACGCTTTTCGCTTTGGAAGCCATTTTTCGCGCTCCTCCCGCTCTTTGGCCAAACGCTCCCGCTCCGGTACCTCAATCCAGAGGTAGCGATAGATGCCATACAGTCCGATCGCCAGCCAGATGAGCCACGCGATGAAGAGGAATCGCATGCTCAAAATCGAAATTTCCTGCGAAGAAAAAACCCACAAGAGCACTCCTGCGATGCCCGTAGAAATGAACAGGGACGCAAAGCGGTAGCACGTGCGCTTGGTCTTTTTAGAAAGACCCGCCTTCAACGGAAGGATACCCGCAACAATACCCGCGATGAGAATGGCTGAAAAAATCGCCAGCAGGCCACGCTCAACCAGAGGTTGGAAAGGGGCGGGCTGAGTTGCGAACCAGTACGAAAGGGTAAGCAGAGGAGGAACAGTCATATTGTCCATTTTTTACGCGAAATACGAGCACCTGTCAACGGAAGTGCGCCACCCATCCCTCACTCAAGCACTAAAAGCCTTTTGAAAAAGGATGGATTGCGCCGCGTTGGAGGACAAAAATTCGCGAGGCGTACTTCACGGTACGATGAGCGAGTTTTTGGCCGAAACGCAAGCAAGCCGCCTTTTTCAACAGGCTTTTAGGATAACCATGCACGCTCATCGCCCTCTACTTGCTTCGGAGGCTTGGATATGACGTCCGTGCGATGAAACACGAGCGCCTGGTGCGCGCGACCCGCGTCAAAAGTCTCCATGAGCTCAAAACACCCCTCGCGCTCGAAGTATCCCTTGATCTCATCCCCGGATAGGCGACGGGAGACGTCCGGCCCAATCGCGGTCGCGACAGGCTTCCAATCAATCACGAGCGCCTTCCCGCCCTTTTTCACAAGACGCGACATCTCGGCAACCACATGGACCGGGCGCTGAACCAAAAACAGCACGTTCACGAGGAGTGCGAGGTCAATGGTGTGATCCGGAATATGCGCTGCCCGATAGACCTCGATATCCGACCATACGAAATGGATATTCGTATACTGATCTTCGCGCGAACGGCGTTCCAGCATGTCGAGCGCGTCCTTGAGAATATCTACGGCGTAGACATGCCCCTTGGGTCCAACGAGCTGCGCCGAAGGAAAAACGAAGTGCCCGATCGCGCCACACCCGAAGTCCGCAACGTGCATGCGCTCGCGCAAACCCACCCGCTCGAGCACGCGAAACGGATTGAGGAGGTCAGAGCCGGAACGGAGAATCATACGCCCGACGGAATCAGAGAGCCTAATGTCGCCTGCAGGAACGCGTCCCACAAATCCGTGGCAACGATGATGCCAATGAAACAGAAAATGAGCCCGATGACTTTGTACATCAAGTACGTCCCGCCTCCACCGAGTTTTCGCTCAGCCCATTCGATCGGACCGAAAAAGTCCGCGACTTTTCGCGTACGGATCACGATAAATCCTCCCGCGGCGGCAATGAGGAAGCCAATGAGAATGCGAAGAAAAATATTCATATCGTTTAAGAAGGCGTTTGATGATCGGAATGTCGTGCGATGATCGCAATCATCACGATGATCGCGATCGCAATGAACGCGAAGACGCCACCGAAGATGGCGAGTGCGCCCGTGATATCGTCTCGTCCGGCATCGTAAGCCTCGCTCCGAGGGGATGACTGGGAAACGGGCATATCCACCCTCACGGTATCGCTCGCACCCGGATCAATGATCGCTGACGACGTGGCATTCGCAGACGCCGTGGCAGACGTGGCGCGCAATTCTTCCTGCAAGACATCAAAAAAGACATTCGACTCCGCACGAGCAGCGTGAATGCTGATCAGAAAGGCGCCGCACAGAACGGCGAATGCGATGACACGTCTACTCCGCATGGAATATCAAGAGTATACCACGTTTGACGGCGGATGCGGGAGATCATCGCGTTGCAAAACCCGTCATGATGATCAGGGCGTTTCCACGTTTTCGAAAGCGAGGGTTGCTTCCAAAATTTCCGGAACCTCAAAGGCTTTGTCTTCCGGACCCAAGTGCCCACCGCAACTCGTCACCTCGGTCATGGGGATTCCAAGCTGTTGTGCCATCCACTCCCCTTCCGTAAACGGAACGAGAAGATCCTTCTTGGTATGCAGCGCGACCCATGAACGGGACTTGCCACGCACGAGGTCAAAATCAATCTTCGCGCCATTGAACCACAAGTTCACCAGCGGGAGCGGGTATGGTCGCGCAAAACCGGAAACGAGCACAGTTCGCAGAACAGGCTCGCCGGTATAATCCTGAAGCGCAAAGAGGATGGAAGGGCAACCGAGCGAATGACCGACGAGAATGGTATCCGGCCCCTTGATCGCGTTTTTGATCATCGTGATCCATTTGAGTCGATCCGGCCACACCGGATTCGGAAGCGAGAGCGCATCCACCGTATGACCAGCTACCTCCAGTTCACGCCGAAGCCACGGGAACCAGCCATAGCCGGGTCCGCCTTTCCAACCGTGAACGAGGATGACATGCATAGAAGTAGGTGGTAGGTGGTAGGTGGTAGGTGGTAGGTGGTAGGTGGTAGGTGGTAGAAAATCGTCGAGGTCTAAAAAGGCGTTGTCAAATCCCTACGTACGGGCTCCGCCCCTACCTACTACCTACTAGCTACTAGCTACTAGCTACTAGCTACTAGCTACACGAACATGGGTAAAAGTATGGGCGCAGGGGTATGAATGGTCAAATGGCAAGAGCCCTTGACAAGAATCCGGTTTTCTGGTATATTTGATGATTCCACTTTAAAGAGAACGCGTACGTTTGGAAGCAGATCCTGTTATATACGATCGTTATACGCCAAATACGCACGTTCCTGCGTGGAATTCTTATGCGAACAACCATACTTCTTATCACCACAGTTACCCTCATTTTTGGAGGAGTTGCCGTATACGGAGCCAAAACGTTTGCAGAGGCGAATGCGCGGGCACAAGAGGACACCATGAAACAAATTGAAGAACTTGCAAGTCCCCGACGCACAGCCATTAAGTAACAAAAACCTCTCGCTGAAAAACGAGAGGTTTTTGATTAGGCCAAAAACTTCTGACTGCGGCGGGCATCGAAGAACTTGAGCACCTCGAACCACAGAATACTCATGAAGGCGGCCGTGCCGATAAGCACGAGATCGCTCAAACGAATGGCAGAGAGGTAGAAGAGCCCGGAGAAGAATGGAACGTACAGCACAACAAAAAGACAGGCCACGGCTCCGATCGTCACGAAGAAAAAGATACGATGGGCGGACAGGATGATCGTATACCAGAGCTGGCTCCATGAAAGGTTGGTCACGATGAGCGCGATATTTCCCAAAACGAGCGAAGCGAAGGCCACGGCACGAGCCTCGCTCTCCGTGTACCCGATGCTGAGAGCGACGGCGAAGAGGGTGAATGTGGCAATGAGGGCGCCAAACCCCTGCGCGAGATTAATCGCGACGGTCTTTGATGAAAAGATGGACTGCCGGAGGTTTCGTGGCGGGCGCTTCATGATCCCCTTATCCTCCTTCTCCGATTCAAAGACGATTGAGCATGCCGGATCGATGATCAGCTCCATGAAGGCGATATGCGCCGGAAACAGCACGATTGGAAAATTGAAGAAGATCGGCAGCATCGACATGCCGGCGATCGGGACGTGGACCGCGAGGATATACCCCATAGCCCGCTTGAGATTGTCATAGATCCTCCGTCCCAGCCGAACCGCAGCCACAATGGACGAGAAGTCGTCGTTCAAAAGCACGAGCGCCGATGCCTCGCGCGCCACGTCTGTGCCCCGCTCACCCATGGCCACGCCGATATGCGCGGTCTTGAGCGCCGGAGCATCATTCACGCCATCACCCGTCATGGCCACGATCTCATTATTTGCCTTTAGTGCGTTCACGAGGAGGAGCTTCTGTTCCGGAACGACCCGCGCGAAGATATTAACCGACTGCACTTTTTCCCGCAGTTCGCGGTGCGTCATCTTCTCGATATCATCCCCGGTCAAAAAATTCTCCGGATGCTTGATGCCGATCTTCCTGGCCACGAATTGCGCGGTTCCGGAATAGTCCCCCGTGATCATGATCACGCGCATCCCGGCTCCGTAGGCTTCCCGCACAGCACCGGCTGCCGTTGATCGAATGGGATCAACAAACCCCAAGAGGCCGACGAATGAGAATGTAAAATCCTGCTGATTCTTCGGCAATTTCCCTCCCGGAGAATCCGCTCGCGCCACGCCCAATACGCGCAAGCCCCGCTCCGACATCTCTCTCACCTTCTCCAATACCTCTTGCTCCTGATCGCCCTCCATCCCGCAGAGTCGCACGATTGCCTCCGGAGACCCCTTGGAGGCAATGGCATACTCCCCATCTTCCGATTGCCACACATGGGAAAGCGCCAAAAGCTTCTTTGAGAGCGGGTACGCTTTGATAAAACGATGCCCGCGATACGGGTTATCCGCTTTCTTCAAATAGAGCCCGCTCATCTTATGTAGCTCCTTCTCCATGGGATCGAACGGGTCCTCCTGGCTCGCCAAAACACCGAAGACCAAGAGATCCCGAAATGAATCCTCGAGCCGCGTAGATGCCAGACGGCTCAATTCATAGAACGATCCTCCGGCATACAAGCTACTTAACTCCATCTTGTTCAGCGTGAGTGTGCCGGTCTTGTCCGTGCAGAGCACGCTGGCCGCGCCCAAGGTTTCAATGGCCGCTGAACGCCGGGCGAGCACCTTCCTCCTTGAGATGCGCCACGCGCCGAGCGTGAGGAAGACTACGAGCACGACCGGGAACTCCTCTGGGAGGATCGCCATGCTCAAGGTGAGCCCGGCTAGAAGTCCGTCAATGAGGCTCCCCCGAAGAAGGACGTACGACACCACCACGATCACGCATAGCGTGAGCCCCACGCCAGCCACAATACGAACAATCTTCCTGGTCTCTTTATGCAAAAGCGTGTCTTCGTCTTTGATTGATTCCAAGCTCTTCCCGATCTTCCCGATCTCCGTATGCAATCCCGTTGCATGAATACGCGCTATCCCGCGACCACTCGTCACGAGCGACCCGGAGTACACGAAAGGCAAATCCTCCCCGCCCGGCCTCTGGGGCTCCGCGCGCCCATCCCACTCCGCCTTTCGCACGGGCACAGATTCCCCGGTCAAGAGCGATTCGTCGATCGTGAGGTTCTCGCATGAGAGCATCATGGCATCCGCTGGCACGCGATCCCCTTCGCGGAGAATGATGACATCGCCCCGCACCACCTCCTTGCCCGGAATGCGCTTTTCCTCCCCGTCCCGGATCACCAAGGCCCGCGGACTGGAAAGATCCCTCAATGCCTCAAGCGTTTTTTCCGTTTTCCGTTCCTGATAGAACGTGATCGCGATGACCACGAAGACGCTGAAGAGCAGAACGAGCGCATCCTGCAATTCGCCCAGGTAGAGGTAGATCGTCCCGCTGCCGATCAAGAGCAGGAGCATGGGCTCGGACAGGACTTTCAGCAAAAGGAAAAAGACATTCTGCTTCTTCTGCGAAGGCAATTCATTCAGCCCATCCGTTGCCAATATCCTCTCCGCCTCTTTTTGGGAAAGACCTTCGAAGGAAACAGCTTTTTGCATACGAGACCTATTTTACGCGA
>CAZWYJ010000032.1:0-5846 GCA_964638165.1 uncultured Gammaproteobacteria bacterium
ATCCTGAATGTTCCCGCACAGACCAAAAGACCAACTGAAAATGTCCATTAAGCCGTAAATAATTAACCGGTGTGCGAATGTTTCACGTGAAACATTTTGACATTTCTGTCTTAAATGGTACTGAATACGAGATATGGCTTGTATTTACATTCTCTACTCTGCTTCGATTGATCGTTACTATATCGGGTCCACGACTGATCTTGAGCGGAGATTAAAAGATCATCATCGCGGAAATACCCCATCAACGACACGTGGAAAGCCGTGGATTTGTGTTTTTTCTCAAAAGATTCCTGATCTATCCGACGCCAGGGCTTTAGAAAGAAAATTGAAGAGCTATAAAAGTCGAAATATTCTGGAGAAAATTATTCGTTGCGGTTTTGTAAAATAATGAAAGTGTTTCACGTGAAACGTTTTTTAGAATATTGAATTTGGAATATAGAGTCTGGAGTTTAGGGTTTAGGGTTTAGGGTTTGAATCGATCTGATCTGATCGCGTTCAAGTTGTTTCTTGATAAGGAATGTTTCACGTGAAACATTCTAGTGCTCTGAATTCTACATTCCATATTCTATATTCTAACCAGATGTTTCACGTGAAACACCTTGTCCCCATATTGAATTTTTAGCTAATTTTAGAGAAAAAATTATAAATTCTGCACAATCTGTTAACAATGTTATAGCATTTTACGACACATTAAAGAAGAATTAAAAAGTGTGGTATCATTGACATACAAATGCGTTCATTGCTTGCCAGGAGCCTCGTCGTGGCGTTTTTGGCCATATACCCATTGGCTCTTTTTGCGATGACAAGCACGAATTACATTATAGAATGGGATTCTTTGAATAGCGGAGGCACGGATGACAGTTCTTCCACGAACTACCTAATGGAAGATACAATAGGGGAACATGCGACCGGTTTGAGTGAGAGTGAATCGTATGATCTGACGGCCGGATACCGCATTGCGGACGGGGATACTCCCGCCTCGATTACGTTTTCGATCCGAAATGGCGCTGATACGGCGAATACGAATGTTTGTCAGCTCGGAACGCTCTCGCTCACTCAGGTGAGTTACTGTAGCTACCGTCTGCGCATCACGACGAACGCCATTACCGGATTCACGGCAACGATACAGCCGGACGATGTTTTTTCAAACGGATCTGTGCCAATGGAGGCGATTGAGAATGATATGCCATTCGTGGCCGGCGTAGAGGCGTACGGGATCGCCCAGCTTAGCGGAGCTTCGAGTGGCGGTCGAACGGGTGGTGGTGATTATACGAATCCCGTGGACGAGGCTTCTGCGGCACAAGATGCTACACTTACGTTCGACGTTGATTCGACGCCATTGAGCTTTACGAGTGCCACGACGATCCTTTCATATACGGCTCCGTTTCATGCGTCGGTGGCACCGAGTTTGGATACGACGTCGCTCGTGATGCACGGAGCTTCGGTTGGCGCGGGGACGCTCACGGGGAATTACGCCCACACGGTGACGTATCGGGTGACCGGCTCATTCTGACGCTTCTAGGGCTTGCGCGTTTTGCGCATGGCTTTTCTCTCTATCGAAATATCATGAACGCCACTCTTTCATACTATATTCGAAATTTTATTTCCGTCTGCGCGTGTATGGCGGTGGCGTTCGTCTTTGGTTTCGACGCGCGCGCGGTCACTGTTTCTCCGGTGAGGTACGATTTTGAAATTGCGCCCGGTCGAAGTGTGCAGGACAGCGTCCGTGTGCTGAATGATACGGATCAACGGG
This sequence comes from uncultured Gammaproteobacteria bacterium, assembly GCA_964638165.1. GTDB lineage: Bacteria > Patescibacteriota > Patescibacteriia > 2-12-FULL-60-25 > 2-12-FULL-60-25 > 2-12-FULL-60-25. Next base: position 1,754 of record CAZWYJ010000032.1, read on the forward strand.
AAACATTCACGCTCCATGCGGAAAATTTTATTGCGAATGGCGAGGATGGAGACCAGCTCTATCTTCCGGAAGATGAGCTAACGGATCTGGCGTCTTGGATCCGTTTTGGAGAGCCGTCCGTGACTCTGGATCCCGGGGAATCTGCGGATGTTTTGTTTACGATTGAGGCTCCGGGAGAATCCGTGCCCGGAGGGCACTATGCGACGATGTTTTTTACGCGCGGCGGAGGGGAGGAATCCGGATCCGTCATTGGTATTTCCGAACAGGTTGGCGTCCTTTTGCTCGTGCGCGTTCCCGGTCAGATCCGCGAGGAGGTTGTCATCGAATCTTTGCGCGTAAAGCCCGATGGAATACTGAATTATCTTCCGGCGGTTTTTGAGACGCGCGTTCGGAATGTCGGTAGCGTTCACCTGTATCCGCAGGGGGCGGTCACGATCCGAAATTTTTTGGGGAATGTCGTTGCGCGCATTCCGCTGAATCCGCATCGTTCCGCCGTGCTTCCGAACAGCGTTCGTCGTATCGAGTCCGGTTGGGTGAAAACACCCGAAATTTTTCTCGGAGGATTCTTTGCGGAGCTTCGGAATGAGTGGCAGAACTTCGCCTTTGGTCGCTATACCGCATCAGTGGAAATGGCGTACGGATTCCAACAGATGCAACTCAATGGCGAGTCCGTCTCGTTTTGGGTTTTCCCCTGGAGACTCTCGCTCGTCTTCGCGCTTTCGCTCATAGCGCTCATGAGCTTGATCTGCTTGTATAATATGGTTTTGGTTCGGACGGCGATAAAAAGGCTTCAGCGCAAGAAGTAGCAATAGGTTCGTATGTTCGTAGGATCATCGGTCCGTATATCGAATTGCAATTAACATACGGACGTACTGACCAATTTACATTTCTCATGTCCATCGTCCGTCTCGTTCGTCTTCTCTCCATCGCGTGTCTCACGTTTCTCTTTTTTGGCATTGCATCATCTCGCGCCGCGATCTTGGCGTATATCAGCGATACGCTTGATAGCCAAACGATCGGAGAGGCTTCGGATCATACGCTCACATTCATTACGCCGACCGGCGTGGACGCGACAGGGGACACGATCGTAATTACATTTTCCGGATTCGATCTCTCGACTATTATCGCGGGGGATATCGCGCTCTCGCACGGCGCCGTCGGAACGGAAACAGTGGAAACGATTGCGGGAGCTCCGGGGGTTGGCGTGTGGGGTGCATCTGTTGCGGGCTCTGTGCTCACACTCTCTCCGCCAACGGACGCAGCGCTCGGCGAGGTGGTTGCGAGTACCACGGTCCGCGTCCTGATTGGAACGAATGCCGGTGGCACGAATCAAATTACGAATCCGGCGACGGCCGGTAATTACGAATTGACGATCAACGGAGGATTCAGCGATACCGGAGCCATGGGCATCGCGATCGTGGATGACTCGCAGGTGGCGATTACAGCTTCTTATCCGCCACCGTCCGGCGGTGGATCTTCCGGCGGTGGAGGGGACGGCATCCCCCCGTACATTTTTAACGTCCGCACATCCTCTACGTCTCCGACGAGCGTTGATATTCTCTGGCAGACAGATGAGGCGTCCACGTCAGCAGTGGACTTCGGTCATACGGATGCTTATGCATCCGGTACGATCAGCGACGCGTCCTTTGTGATATCCCACGTCATTCCTCTCACGGGACTCATTCCGTGTTCGACGTATGTCTACCGAGTTCGCTCCACTGATGCCGGAGGGTTTTCATCGTCAGCTTCTGGATACGCTTTTACGATGCCTTGTGATGTGACGCCACCGGTTATCTCATCTCTTCTCGCGGATCAGGTGACGGATTCGTCCGTGGTCATTCGTTGGTCCACGGATGAGCCTGCGACATCTCTCGTAGAGTACGGGATATCGGATTCGTACGGCTCCACGGCGAGCGCAGTCGGTTTTGCGACGAATCATGTTATTCCGATCGCGGGGCTGGAGCCGGGAATGACATATTTTGTTCGCGTGACATCGTCCGATGCGAGCGGAAACGTGACCGTGAGCGAAGGTATCGTCTTCACGACGCAAAGCGATCAGACGCCACCGGGGAATGTTTCACTCACGGCGATTCCCGGGAACGGATTCGTGACGCTCTTGTGGTTCAATCCTCCGGATGCGGATTTTGCAGGCGTGCGCATTGTGCGCAGTACTGCCGGGTACCCGACGCATCCCTCGGATGGGGATCTTGTTTTCGATGGGTATGCCGCCGGATTTGTTGATGAGAATCTGACGAATGGCATAACGTATTTCTACGGAGCGTTTGCGTATGATGTGCATGGAAATTTTGCTTCCGGCGCACTGGCGAGCGCCGTGCCTCTCGCGGTATTGCCAGACGTGCCCCCGGATATCCCGCCCGTCATCCCTCCGGAGCCCCCGGTTACTCCCCCGGAGCCCCCCGTAGTTCCTCCGGTCGTCCCGCCATCTACGCCTCCTACTATTCCGCCGATCGTTCTTCCGGCTGAACCGACGGAGGTGGCGACATTCACCGTACAGATTTTTGGCGCAGACGGGTCACTTCCCTTGCAGGCTGATCACAGCGGATCCGTGAATGCGCTCGCCGGATCCGTTGTGACCGTGCGCGCTGTTTTCGAAGCTCCCGGAACAGCGCCCGCGCTCGTTGCCGTGATCGTTGATGGTTGGACATATCAGCTTTCCTATCGTCCTGATCACGGATGGTATGAGGGGACGTTCATCGTGGCGCAGGAAGGGAGTCACCCCCTGACCGTTCAAGCTCTGTATGCCGATGAAGCTGTTTCGAGCATGAGTATCCCGTTGCGCGTTGTTGGGTACGGATTGGTTCTTGAACGTACGATTATCGGGCAGGCGACGCAGCCGATCGCCGGAGCCACGATTCGCCTCTATCAGCAGGTGGCCGGAAGTTGGGTTCTGTGGGATGGTGCGAGGTACGGGCAGGCGAACCCGTTGCAGACGGATGAGGAGGGGAGATACGTCTTTCTTGTTCCGCAGGGTTCGTACTATGCGGAAATTGAGCGGGAAGGCTATCTCCGTTTTGAAACAGACCCGGTATTTATTGATACGAATATTTTTCATCCGACCATCGAACTTATCCGAATTCCTTTAGTGCCGGAAGATTTTTTGCAGCAGGAAGAGGCCTCGAATGTGGCCACTATCGTGGACGCGTATGTTCGCGGGCTGGGGGAGATTATCGGATTCGAGATCAAGAAAATTCAAGAGTGGCTCGAGACGCAGGATGTTCAGGATGCGAATCAGCAGATCGTGGCTCCGGTTGCGTTGACGATTGCGCTCGCGAATGCGGCCGGGGCCGTCTCCGTTTTCCAAATTCTTACCTATCTTCAATATCTCTTCACGCAGCCATTCCTCCTTCTTTGGCGAAGGAGACGGAGGGCTTATGGGACGGTCTATCACTCGATTACGAAGCGACCGGTTGATTTAGCGATCGTTCGTTGGATTGATCAGAATACAGGATTGACGGTTCGTACCGCGGTGACGGATCGTGACGGTCGCTACTTTTTGCATACAGAGCCGGGTACGTATCGGATCGAAGTCGTGAAGGAGCGGTACGAGTTTCCATCCGCAATCCTTCGTGGACGAGAGACGGATGGGGATTTCCTTGATGTGTATTCAGGCGGAAGTGTGAATATTCGTGAAGCGTCTACGGTTGCCATGAATATTCCGCTCGATCCTGTCGTTGCCGTTGAAACGCCTCGCCGAGTTCTGTTTGCTCATTTCTTGCGTGTGACGCAGCACGGATTGGCTCTCTTTGGGGTAGGTGTGGCGCTCGTGGCATTCATGATCACGCCGTCCGTTCCCATGATGCTTTTCGTGTGTGTGCAGATCGGTGTCTACTCACTCTTCCGTCGTTTGGCTTTGCCGGCAAAACCGAAGGAATGGGGCATTGTCGCGGATTCGCGGACGCGTCGCCCGATCATTCGAGCCATTGTTCGGTTGTATGATCAAACATTTGATCGTCTTTTGGATACACATGTGACGGATGGTCGTGGACGGTATGGATTCCTTGTCGGAAAGAATACGTACAAGGTTGTTGTGCAGGCGAAGGGGTATAAGGATTCGAAGATCGAAAAGATTGAT
>CAZWYJ010000032.1:5856-12992 GCA_964638165.1 uncultured Gammaproteobacteria bacterium
GAAATCGAAAGAGAGTGTGATTCGCGTGCCCGTTCACCTGGATCGGGAAGGGGGCGGGAAGTAGGGGCGGGGTTCCCCCGCCCTTGTAGGTAGTAGGTGGTAGGTAGTAGGTCGAAATGCATCTTGATAACACCTTTGTAGAAATCAACAATTTTCCGCGCCCCACGAACGCCCCTCCCTTTTCCCGACCGGCCCGCCCGCCTCTGTTCAACGTCCATCCCGTAGAAAGCGACCCACCCCTGCCTACATCCAAACCCACCCCCGGCCCCTCCCTGCTTGCGCATGGAGGGGAGCTTGCTATGAAAGGTAGTGCATATATAAAAAATCTCCCCTCTCTGGAAGAGAGGGGTCGGGGGTGAGTAGAGAAGGGTTAGGCCCGCCGCCCGCCACGCAAGCCGAGTCCGCCTGCCTGCGGTAGGCAGGCGAGGCGTTGCGGGCAGGGGTGGGTTTGGGCAAAGGGGAGAGCTGGAGCGGGTTACTCACATGATATCCACAGGTGTTTTTTACCTTCGCAAAGCCAAGAAAACGGCTTTTTCTTTTTCTCTATATACTTATTGTAGACGGTAGGCGGTTAGGCAAAGCGGTCGGTCAACCGTTATGCCTGCCAATTCTTGTTTGGGCTGCTACTCACAGGTCGCGTAGAACGCGACAGGTCGCGTAGAACGCGACAGGGTAGAAATGGTCTCAGCCTAAGCGACAACCTTTCCGTCGCGCACTCGCCGCTCATCAAGAGGGCAGACGCAAAATTTCCCAGAAATTCATATAGAACTTTATGTTTTATACGAACCGTATCGTGTCGCGTAGAACGTGACGGCTCGCATGAGGCGAATACCGATTTTTTCGGCGATATGGCTAAGGGAACCGTTTGTCTTTATGCCGAAAGGCATTGATGCGGTTACAACATACAAACATTTCTAAAAAAGGATTTGCGTACTTTTTTAGAAAAACGCATATAAAAAAGTTTTGTATGTGTAGCCAAAGCGCGAGAGAACTCTCATGTTCTTAGGGGCTACGCGTTATCACTCACTCAAGAAACTCATCAAAACCGCCATACTCGTGGTAGGTGTTTTGCTTGTTGTTGCTCTTCCGACGGGGAAAGACCAGATCCTCGCCGCCCAGGGCATTAACAAACAGATCAACTACCAAGGGAAGCTTTTGACGAGTGGAGGATCCGCAGTTTCTGCCGGAACGTATAGCATCCGTTTCTCGCTCTACGACGCGCTTTCCGGCGGAAATCGCATTTGGACCGCTTCCGGATCCACGGCCTCTCCGGATGCGATCAACGTAGATGTTAGTGAGAATGGATTATTTTCGATTCTCCTCGGTTCCGGGGCGCAGAATTCGTTGGATAGCGTGAACTGGAACGATGATTCGATTTATCTGGGCGTGACGGTGGGCTCGGATTCGGAGATGACACCTCGCAAGCGCTTCGGTTCCGTAGCGCAGGCGTTCAATGCGGAATCGTGGAATGGATATCGCACGGCCTCCTCCGTTGTTTCGGGCTCTGAAGTGCTCAAGCTCGTGCAAACGGGAGAGGATGCGGCGTCGAGTGACCGCTCGACTCTCTTCTTGAGTACGTCCGGCACATCGGATACCCATGACTATCTCATCAAGGCCATTAATTCAACAGGCTCGGTCTTTACGGTTTCGCGACAGGGCCATGTCACGACAACGGGCAATCTCGCTGTCTCCGGTCAGACCATTATCGGAGATGCGACATCGGATTCCGTTGCGATCCATGCGCGAATCGCCACGAGTCTTGTTGCGACCACGAATAATGCCTTTGATCTGGGATCCGGTGCTCTCTCCTGGCGTAATATCTACGCGTCCGGCACGATCGCGGGCGTTGATGCCTCGTTCTCCGGCGGGCTCACCGTGAGCGGTCTTTCCTCTCTCCAGCTCCTCACCTTCACCTCTGCCACGGGCACGGATATCTATGCGGGGATGGGGCGGTTTGGAACCGTGACGTCTACAAGCGTGACTGCGAACATCGGAACTTTTGCCTCCGCGACCATTGGAGGTCAAAGCGTTTGTCTTGCAGACGGCACGAATTGTTCGATTGCGGGCGAGTCGGACACGCTCTTAACCGTCACGAATCGCGGAGGCATTGCCACGTCCACCTCCATCTACTTCTACGGAGGAGCTACCACGTCTCGTCTCTCCGTCACGGGGACGTCTGAACTGCACGATGTCTCTTTCACCTCTGCCACAGGTTCGGATCTCTACGCCCTCGTCCTCCGTGCGGGAACGGTCACGGGAACCTCAATCAATGGGAATGCGGTGTCTGCGGGAACTCTCGCCTTTGGGTACGCAACGGGCGTTGACCTGTATGCAGGAATGATTCGAGGAGGCGATGTCATCTTCACGAATCTCTCGGGTGAGAATGCCACCTCCACCAATCTCTACATCTCCAACCTCCTGAATGCGAATACCGTCACATCCACAAATCTTTACGCGAATAGCGGAATCATCGGTTCTCTCATTGCCAGCTCTTCCACGCTCCAGAACGTCTCTTCGACGAACCTCACCTTCGTGACCGCCTCCGGCTCCTCCTTCACGGCGAATGTCGCGAACGTCGCTTCCCTCACTGCAGGATCCGCCACGATCACGAATGTCTCATCTACCGATCTCTCCGTCTCCAATGGTTTCACGGCCGCGAGTAGCTCTCTCAGTCTCCTCAATTTCACATCTGCCACAGGCTCTGACCTCTTCGTGACAACAGGACGGTTCGGAACAGTCACGTCCACGAGCCTCTTCGCGAATGATGGAACGTTCACGAATCTCACGACCAATGGCACGGTAACTTTCAATGGAGGTTTCACGGCAAGCTCTTCCACGATCTCTCTTCTCAGTTTTACGCATGCCTCCGGGACATCGCTTCACTTGTCCGGGTCTCTCACGCAATCATCCGGTTTGGATATTTTGAATTCCATTACGCACACGGGAAGGCGCCAGATTTTTGCGGGTAATAATGGCTATGGCCAAAGCGCGGCGACGAAGAACACATGGATGACGACCATCGCATCCACCACGTACGCGCACGGATTGGGCGATGACGCATTTTCAGGTGGCGTGTTTGATGGCGAGAACATTTGGCTTGCACCGCATGATGCGGACTATATCGTGAAGGTGAATCCTGCGACCGGGGCCATGACCCGGTTCGCGCATGGGTATGGCAATAATGTGTTTACTGACGCGGTTTTTGATGGCGAGAGTGTCTGGTTCATTCCAGAGACTGGAAATTATCTCGTCAAAATGGATCCCGAAACCGGTTCCATGACCAATTACGCGCATGGGTATCCGGATTATTCGTTCTACGGCGGCGTCTACGATGGTGAAAGTATCTGGCTCGTGCCATCACTCTCTCCGAATCTCGTGAAGGTTGATCCGGCCACCGGTGCATCCACGACGTACGCGCACGGGTATGGAGACTATGCATTCTGGGGTGGCGTGTTCGACGGCAAGAATATTTGGCTGATCCCGCTCAAATCCCCGGATCTCGTGAAGGTGGACCCTGCAACCGGAGCCATGACCGCGTACCCGCACGGGTACGGAGAGGACTGGAACGTCTTCATCGGAGGCATATTCGATGGCGAGAGCCTCTGGCTCGTGCCGTACAACTATCAAGACCTCGTGAAGGTGAACCCGGAAACCGGCGCCATGACAATGTATCCCCTCGGGTATGGCATTTGGGAACAATTCGCCGGCGGCGTATTCGACGGGCAGAACATCTGGCTCGTGCCAGCCAGTGCTCCGGATATTGTCAAAGTTGATCCGGCGACCGGAGCCATGACCGCGTACCCGCATGGGTATGGCACGTATGCATTCTGGGGAGGCTTGTTCGACGGCGAGAACGTGTGGTTCATTCCGCTCTATTCAGACAATCTCTTGAAAATAAGGCCGCCGGAATTCGGCAGAGAATCTTTGTATACGTCCGGTGCATTGAATGTGGGCGCAACGAGCACCTTTGGTGGCAATCTTTTGCCGGATATTACGAATCGGTATGACCTCGGCTCGACAACGTCTTCATTCCGCAATATCTACGCCTCTGGCACGGCCTATTTTGGCACGGATGTTGTGGTCGGCGGCTCCTCGGTCTGTCTCGAAAACGGCATCAACTGTCCGGCTGGAACCGGCGTTCCCACGCTCCAGCAAGTTTTGAATGTCGGTGCTTCTGCCACGAGCACAAATATCTACTTCTACGGCGGAGCCACCACGTCTCGCTTGAACGTGACCGGCACCATGGAGTTCGTGAATGCCACGGGCTCTGATCTCTTCGTGACTACGGGACGATTTGGAACAGTTACGTCCACGAGCCTCTTCGCGAATTCCGCGACTATCGGACAGCTCACCTCTAACTTCATCGCTTCCGCATCCGGCACGATCACGACTTTCAACTTCACGAACGCGACAGGCACGGATATCTACGCGGGGACAGGGCGGTTTGGAACAATTTGTCTGAATGGCGACTGCCAGAGCGCATGGCCGGCAGGGAGTACGACATCCACGTGGTACGGAAACATCGAGCTCGCGAATACCACAAGCTCGTATCTCTATTTTGGAACCGCAACAGGATCGAGCTTGTTTGCGAACACAGCCGTTTTCGCCTCCGCGACCATCGGCGGACAATCCGTGTGTCTCGCGGATGGCACGAACTGTCTGCCAACGTCAGGTGGTACGGATACCCTTCTTACTGTCACGAACCGCGGGAGCATCGCCACGTCTACCCTCACCCTCTACGGGGGCGTAATCGCATCGAATATCACGGCCACGGGAACGGTCACCGCTTCCACCACGGTCACGGGGGGTCTCGCCTTCACGTCTGGGACGGGTTCCAGTCTCTCTCTTACGGGCGATCTCTCCGCGGGATCGTCTACGGTGACAACTTTAAACTTCACCTCCGCTACAGGTTCCGATCTCTTCGTGACCACGGGACGATTCGGGAGCGTGACTGCCGATACGTACCATGGCACGGTTTCTTCTTCGCAGATTTCCATCTCGAAACTTTCTTCAACAACAACCTACGACAGTCTGTATGACTTCGAGGCTCTCCAGCTTTCATCCGGTCGCTTGTCCGGTGGTGAGATAACCGATATTGGCGGAGGAAGTGTTCAGATCGGCACCATGGAGATGATGATCAAGAGCGAGAATACGGTGTATAGCCCGATCTCGTTCTACACCATGACGACGTCGTCCATTGCTCTTACGGATAATGCGATGAACTATCTTTACGTCGAGTACAATGGCGGAAGTCCGATTGTTGGCGCTACGACGGATCGGACAACGATTCATGATTATGACCAGTTTGTTATTGGTAGAGCATATCGACAAGGCGCTCGCGTTGGCATCGTTCAATCAGGCGTGAATATTTATAATGAGTATCGGAGAATTCATAACCGTTTGGTTAAGATGTATGGCTTCACATACGCTTCCGGTGCGCTTATTTCTGAAACGCCTACATTCAAACTTAGTGTCACCGCGGGCGTGTACTACGTGGGTAATACAGAAATTGACACGGCCGCTTCTTCAACGAATTACATTGTAAGTTTTTATCGTGATGGTGGCTCCGGATGGATTACGACTTCAGCGAGTACAACGTTTGGTGAAAGCTACTACGATAATGGTTCCGGGACGCTCGTTCCGGTTGGCTTAAATCGTTACGCGATTTTCTGGATTTATCAGTGTCCGCAGGGAAATCTGTATCGGGTCTACGGTCAAGGATCCTATACGCTCGCAGAAGCACAGGTGGCGACTCCGCCGAAATCTTTGCCGGACATGATCGTAAAGAATTCACGCTTGCGGGCAAAGGTATACCTCCTGCGTGGCGCGACCGGTTTTGCACGAATTGACAACGTTTCTTCGCAGCACCTTCCGGTTTCGGGTGTGAGCGACCATAGCGCCCTCGCGAATTTGAACTGGTCCAATGCCGGCCATACCTTTGATACGAATCTCTCCATCGGGAATTACAGCTTCGTCGCGGGGACCGGGAGTGTGACATCCACGTACGCGACATCTTCCATTGTTCTCGGGAGCGGGGTCGGATATCTCGGAGGACGGTTCAGCGTGGACTATTCCGGAAACGTTTATGCTTCAGGCACCGGGTACTTTGCGACGGATGTTGTTGTCGGCGGGCAATCCGTCTGCCTTGCGAATGGCACGAATTGTATTGCCGGAGCGAGCACGGATGATCTTCTTTCTATCACCAATCGTGGAGGCATTGCCACGTCCACCTCGATCTACTTCTACGGCGGGGTCACCACGTCTCGTATCTCCGTGACCGGAACATCCGAACTGCACGATGTCTCCTTCACGTCCGGTACAGGTTCAAGCTTGAGCCTCACGGGCGAGCTTTCCGCAGGATCTTCAACCGTCACGACGCTCAATTTCACCTCTGCCACGGGCTCGGATCTCTTCGTGACGACCGGAAGGTTTGGGAGCGTTTCAAGCACAAGTATCCTCACGGGCAATGGCACGGATGCGTCTCCATCGCTCGCCATCGGGAATGCGCAGAACGGGTTATACGCTTCGGCAGCTGATGCCATCTCCTTTGTCTTTGGAGGAAACATGGGGGTGACCATTGGTCCGAATTCCACCGTGTTCTACGGCACGCTTGCTACCTACTACGACGGGACCAGAGATATCGGTTCGAACCTCAATAAATGGAATGACCTGTACCTCGCCAATATGGGGTATATGGCCGGTCTTTCCATTGGCCCATGGACAGGAGGCGATCAGACATTGAATGCCATGATCACGGAAGATGGGGATGCGACATTCGCTTCCCTCATTGTCCCAACGAGCACAATTGCGACTCTCACCTTCACAAGCGCAACAGGGACGGATCTCTACGCGGGAACGGTTCGAAGCGCGAACGGAGTCTTCGCCGACATTACGGTTTCGAACGCGGTTTCGCTCCCGGTGAATACCACGATCGGCGGGCAGCTTGCTTGTCTCGCGAATGGCACGAACTGTCCGGTGACAGGAGGGTCTTCTGATGCGAACTGGGCATGGAATGCCGCGACAATGACGCTCCGTCCGGTGACGACCACGAATAGCATTGCGATCGGCGGGACTGCGGAGGGGACATCGCCGTTCTTCTTCTCCGTGACAACGACGGGAGCTTCGCGCCTCATCAT
>CAZWYJ010000033.1:0-4315 GCA_964638165.1 uncultured Gammaproteobacteria bacterium
CGTAGGGGCGCGCCCTCGCATTTTTCAAAGAGGCATTTAAGCCCCCTGACAAGAGCCTGCCCTGAGCTTGCCGAAGGGGGGTTGGGGGTTTAAAGCAAAAACCGAGGACGGAGAGCGTCGCTCGGCTGTTGTATATGCCATGGCCTTTTTTTGAGAGATTTAGGAACGGTGATCGTAATAAAACAGTCTCTTCACTAATCCTCCAAGTGATATGATTGGCTTTCGGAACGGTTCAGCTCGATGAACGGCAATGCCGGAATGATGAAAAAAGTCTTCAAAGAATGCCGCGTCATGAACGGAGGTGTCATAATTCACCTCAAGGAGGGACCCTGTTGTTGTGCCAGAATTTGTTTCCGGTGATACGACGTGGATGCGATGGACCGCGCTTTTAAAAAGGGATGGCTCCGTCCGTCCGGCCATTGCTTCAGCTTCAAAAAAAGTTACGCTTCCATGGAACCGCTTTTTTCGTCCTTCGTCCGTCCAGTTATCAAAAATGTACCGTTCTACGACGGTATTTTTTCGATTTGGACCGATGATGAGCTGAAAATTTTTAAACGGAATGTTTATTGTAAGACACATATCATTTTTGATGATAACACTCTGATAAATAAAATAGATGACCCCCCTCCCTGGTGCGCTTGCTACTTGTGGTGGCAGGGAGGGGGTGTGTGATACGCGATCAGAGCGCTAGAGCGCCGATGGCGATTGGTGCGGATATCTCCGCAATAACCAACGCGACTCCTGATGCGATCCCTGCAGCTATGGCAACTTGGTAAATGGCGTTCTTCACCTGGTCGTAGCTTACGGGGCTGCAGGTACACCAATTGATGTATTTGTAGACACTTTCGTAGGCCCCGAAGCAACGGTACCCATTCTTTGAATACGTCGCCAGATGGAGATCGAAAATTTGACTGGAGTATCGATTTAGATGGATCGCGATGCGATACCCGTTGCTTTTTACGCAGCCAGAGATATACGTATAACCGCTAGCAAACGTCAGGTTGTAGCCAAAACCGACGCTGAGAGCTTGTGGTACGGATGATATGCCATCTTCCGTCTCCGATAAAGCCGAAGTTATTTCGCTCATCTCGAGCGACATGTCGATCTGTTCGGAGAGACTTTCTCCGAAGTACAGCTTAACCTCGTATCCCTGGCTGATGGCGGTCGCGGTAATTTCGGGGATATCCGATCTATAATCGGCTTGATCGCGATACTCGGTTCCGTCTGGCAGTTGTGCATACCATGAGCCATTTTCGTCGAGGTCGGTGAAGATCACGAAGGGTTGCCCTTCGCTCTCAATTGCTCCACTTTGCGCCGATTCGTTATACTCTGGAGCGATTGCGCATCCAGAGATAACGGAGAGTGCCAAGAGAAAGAACCATTGATATGCGCGCATGACGTCACTCACCTTTTTCAGAAGTTGTTGGAATTTGAAGATAAAATGTACTAAGAAACCAACTCTAATTTGCCCAAAATAAATGCGATTGTCAATATACGCGCATAGCTATTTCGTTCTCGTTTTTTGTTGCAAAAGCCTCTTTTGTCAACCACCCTTGACAAAGTGGGCTTTTTCTGCTATGATCTTTTATTACCTGAAACACGGTAATCGCCCATAAAACGGCGTAAAACCCGCATTTTCCGTTCGGACATCGTCCGGGCACAACCGAAGAAGGCAGATAACTCAATGAATACCCTCATCAAGCTCGTTTTGGCTCCGATCGCCACCTACATCGCCATCGTCGCCACGGCGGGTTGCAGTGCCACCGTCGCGAACGGCGCCGCATCGCTCACGCAACTCGATCTGCCGGCGTCCACCATCGTGGTCCCGGCGACCGAGGCGCCCTCGAAGACCTCTCAAGGGGTCGCCGAGGTGCCCGACTGCATCGACCGAGTCCCGAGCCCCGAGCTCGTCGACACGGCGGAGCCGGAGAGCGCCATCGCGCTCAACGCCAGCGACAGGTAGTCGCCCTTTCCGCATCCAAGGCTTCTGGCCGAAGGTGTAACCTCCAACAACGTCCCCTGACTGATCATCGGTCGGGGGCGTTCTTATTTTAGGGGATTAGGGGATTACGCCTTTAGGCCTTTAGGGAATAAGGGGGAAAGTCCCCCTTAAAGGCGTAAAGGCCTAACCCCCTAGTTCCTTAGCCAACCCTCCTTGACAAAATGACGATTTTCTGCTATGCTTCTCCATCGCTATGCTCTCGAAATCCGTTTCGAGGGGGATAGCGCGCACGTTTTCATCCGCCCAAAATCGGGCGGTGAAGGCTTTCACAAACACAAGATCAAGGAAAGGCAAGGTATAACCATGCATCGAAGTCTATTCACGCTGTTCGTAGCGCTCTCTTTCGTCGCCTGTGGCGGGAGTGTGTCCATGGACGAGCCGACCCCGGATGCCTACGTCGAGATCGACGAGAACAACACCGGCGGATCGCTCGCGGACTCCATTCCGGAGACCATGGGCGAGGCCGGAAGTTCCTCCGTCGACGTGATCAACGTCAACGAAGATCCTGTGGGAGAGGCGGGAAATCCGTCCATCCCTCGGAACACCCCGGAACAGACCGGGGGTATGTCTTCGACTGGAGGCACGACCTCTGTCGATCCGATCGACGACGCAAGCGAAGGCGGGAGCAGTCCCGTCATCGCAACCGGCGGAAGCGCCACGACCTCGACCGGCGGGAGCATCATCGCTCAAGCCGGAGCGTCGTCCGACGTAGAAGCCGGTGGAAGCGCCGGAACTTTCGTGGTCGAGAACAACGGCGAAGGCGGATCAGCCGGGTCAAATCCCGGCATCATCGGTAATGGTGGTGCGGCAGGGTCGGTCGGGTCGGATGGCGGAGCGGCCGGAAGCACGTCTATTCTGACGGTCTCGGCAGCACTGAGCCCTTACGGTCATGATGATGGTCCGCAACCGCGCATCGTCCCCACGACCGTGCGATCCCCCGCGGTCTACGGGTGGTATCTGTTCACCAATTCCGGCGACGAGGATCTGGTCGTCAACTCGGTGACGGTTCGTGAAATCAACTCGAACGGGAAGATCACGGACTTCGAGGAGGTTATCCTCGGTGATACGGGCGGCGCTTACGGTGGTTGCTCCATTCGGCCCGAGACGGCAGGTCAAGATGTTGAGTTCTCATCCGCGAGTAGTTGCTGGCATGGTGAGGAGTGGATCGTGGTGCCGGCACATGGGGAGCTGGTCTTCCCATTGTCGTACCGCATCGCGGAGGTGGTCCCGAGTTCCGAAGCAGGGCCGGATAGCCCAAGGAGCGGGGACTCGCCTCAACTCGAGATCGTCGAGGTGACGGCGAACGACGGAACCGTGCAGGCGGTCGTGGAGCCGCAGAATCATCCGATCTTCGTTCTCCGCAGGAGTGCTCCGAGCATCTCATGGGAAGAGATCACAGAGCCGCTCCACGATGGTCTGAACACCATCGCGCGACTCACGATCCACGGCGTGCACAACGGCGTGCAACAGGCGCTGTTCAACATCGAGGGGAGCGAAGGACTCTCTCTTGAGAGTCCGGAGGAGGGCACGTTTTTCATAGGCGGCGAGGCTACGTCTTTCGGTTGCTTCCACGTTTCGGGGGCGAGCGCCTTAGGCGTCTATATGGACCCGGTGGAGGACATCTACATCAACGCCTCGTATCCGTTGACAATCGAGATCCGTGCGAACGTGAGTGGCGTCCAGAGCGGATCGTCGATCCGTACTCGTCTGGCGCTGTACGACGCGGATACGGAGAACCGCACAGTTCAGATCTTGGGCAGCGGTTCGCCCGGCGTTCTCCTTGCCGGGCCTCATCTCCCGGATCCGCCGTTCACTGCTGGGCTGTTCTGGTCAGACTTCTCCGAGGGTGATGACCACGTGGCGTATCGTCGGGGGGATGCTCAGCTCGGTACGACGAGCGTCGTGTCGTCCTTGGACTACGCGACGGCCTACCTCGTCCCCGGCGCGGACGGCAGCTCCACCGTCACTGCTCCTTGAGTTCCTGTTCCTCGCATCGTCGCCTCTCCCCGCGATGATGCACTCCTTAACGTCCCCCGACTGATTTTACATCAGTCGGGGACGTTCTTATTTTAGGGGGATAGGGGATTACGCCTTTAGGCCTTTAGGGAATAAGGGGAAAAGCCCCCTTAAAGGCGTAAAGGCCTAACCCCTTAACTCCTCTTTTCCGCTCCCTTCAAATCGCGTACACTATCACTCGCTATGCCTGTCTCAGAAGCGATAACGAAACACAAAATCATCGTCGGTTCCATCATTTGCACCATCCTTCTGCTCCTCGGCGGTTTTTTGTATATGTGGCAAGAAGGGGAGGATGAA
>CAZWYJ010000033.1:4415-12880 GCA_964638165.1 uncultured Gammaproteobacteria bacterium
GCTGTGAACGTGAGCGGAGGGGCTTTATATCTCAAGCGTCCGAATACGCCGAAGGATAGCTTCGAAGCCAAGGAAAAGGTTTCGGATTTGCAACCGCGGGATATCGCGAATGAGTACGAGGGGATGTTTGCGCTCGGGGATGGCATGGAAGGCAGCCTTTACGCCATCATGCAGGGGCAGGATGGACAAGAAGTCCGTTTATCGGTTAATGTAGCAACGAGATAGGGACGACTCACCCCCTAACCCCCTCTCTTGGCAGAGAGGGGGAACTAATCACACGCTGTAATTATGAAACGAACGATGATTGGCGAGACGATTGCGCTCGCGGGACAGACGGTGTTGCTGAACGGTTGGGTGCATGCCCGTCGTGACATGGGAAAGGTGTGCTTCATCGATCTGCGTGATCGCACGGGGATTCTTCAGGTGGTGCTTGTTCCGTCCGTGCTCGGCGAAGAGGGGAAGGAAGTCATGAAGGGCTTGCGTTCCGAGTACGTGCTCGCGATCGAGGGCGAGATCAAAGAGCGTGATGCCAAGGCGATCAATGAGAATATCGCAACCGGGAAAATCGAAATGCTCGCGACCAAGGTAACGGTTTTGAACGCCGCAAAGACGCCTCCGTTTGAGCTGGATAAGGATACGCGCGGTATTAATGAAGAAGTCCGTCTCAAGTATCGCTACCTCGACCTTCGCACCGAGCGCATGCAGAAGAATATCCGTCTGCGCGATCGGGTGATGCAATACTCTCGTCAATTTTTGGCAAAGGAAGGATTTACGGAAATCGAAACGCCGATGCTTACGAAAGGAACGCCGGAAGGTTCTCGTGAATTCATCGTGCCGAGCCGTTTGCACCCGGAGGAATTCTACGTGCTCCCGCAATCTCCGCAGCAGTTCAAGCAGCTCCTCATGGTGGCGGGATTTGAGCGCTACTTCCAGTTCGCACGTTGCTTGCGGGACGAAGACCAGCGCGGAGACCGCCAGCCGGAATTTACGCAGTGCGATTTGGAAATGTCTTTCGTTGAACGCGGGGACGTGATGGATCTCGTGGAGCGCCTCATGACAAACATGGTTAAAGAAGTGACGCCGGAAAAGGCGATTGCACAAGCGTCGTTTCCGATCATGACGTACAAAGAGGCGATGGAAAAGTACGGATCCGACAAGCCGGATCTCCGCAAAGACAAGAATGATCCGAATGAGATGGCATTCTGCTGGGTGGTGGATTTTCCGATGTTCGAGACGCTCGATGACGGTTCCGTGCAGGCTTTGCATCACCCGTTCTGTTCCATCCATCCAGATGACCGCGAAAAGCTCATGAGCGGAACCGATATGATGTCAATTCGTGCGAATGCCTACGACCTCATCTGCAATGGTTATGAGATTTGGGGTGGATCCATTCGTATCCATGAGCGCGATGTGCAGAACCGCGTCTTCGAATTACTCGGACTTTCGCCGGAAGAAATTCAGACCAAGTTCGGACATATGCTCGAAGCTTTTGAGTATGGCGCGCCTCCACATGGCGGTATCGCATCCGGCTTTGATCGCGTCATGATGATCCTTTGCAACGAACCAAATATCCGCGAAGTCATCGCTTTCCCAAAGACCGGTGATGCGCGCGACTTGCTCATGAATGCCCCAAGCCCGCTTCCGAAGAAGTCCTTGGATGAAGCGAATATTCAGGTGAAGAAGTGAGGGGAACGGGGGCGCGGGGCGCAGATCGCGGCCTGCCCGCCATTGCTTCGCGCAGGCGATGGCAGGCGGGGGCGCGGGAATTACCATAAGAGATAAAGAGCGGGCGGAGAGCTCGCTCTTTTGATGAGAACCCCCCATCCCGTCATCCAGAGCAACTCGAGTCTTCGAGAGTTGCGATGGACCCCTTTCTCCGCATGATGATTCACGTCACCCTAGACCTTCTCGATAACGAAAGGGGTCCTTCGTCGCTCGTCGAAGACTCCTCGCTCCTCAGGATGACGGGGTGGGTGTTTGAGGCTTCGCTGGAAAAATCCCCGCATTTCCGCTAACCTTTGGGGCATGCCGGTGACGTTCCGCGTTGAGCGCTTTGAGGGGCCTTTGGACCTCCTTTTACAGCTCGTGGAGCAGGAAGAGCTTGATATTACGGAGATTTCTCTCACCACCGTGGCAGAGCAGTACGTGGCGCATGTGCGCGAGAACAAGGGGAAGATTCCGCCGGAAGAGCTGGCGGATTTTTTAGTGGTCGCGGCAAAACTGGTCTACCTCAAGTCGCGCTTACTCATGCCATCGCTTGAAGATGAGGAATTGGACGAGGGTCCGGATCTGGCCACGCAGTTGCGCTTGTATCAGAAGTTCATGGGCGTGGCGACCAAATTGCACGAGCGGTGGAATGAAGGGCATGTGTGCTATGGCCGCGATCCCAAACCCGTGCGTTCTCTGCAACCGACCTTTACGCCACCGCCGGATCTCACGAATGACCTCCTCGTGTCCGTGATGAAGCACGTGATCGCACGGCTCAAGCCGATCGTGAAGATGCCACAAGCCGCGATTCGCCGGATCGTGCGCATTCAGGATAAGATCGGGGAATTGGCGCAACGATTGCGGAATACGGCCAAGCTCACGTTTGCAAACTTCGTCTCGAATGCCAAAGATAAGCAGGAACGCCTCGTATCCTTCCTCGCCTTGCTCGAACTCGTCAAACAGCGCGTGGTCACGGTTGATCAGCAGGGGATCTTCGAGGATATTGATATCGCCGCAAACGACCTGGACCGCCTCGCGGATTTGAAGATTGAATTTGTGTAGCAGTTGATTAGTTGATTGGTAAATGGTTGATTAGGGAATGCATTTTTGTCCAATCAACTAATCAACCAATCAACTCTTGTCTGAAAAAGTATGTCCCTCTCCCAAAACATCGAAGCTATCCTGTTCGCGGGTGCGCGATCATTCGGCCTTAAACGGCTGGCGGATTTGACGTCGTCCGCAGCGGCAGACGTGGAAACCGCGCTCGCGGAACTCTCGGAGCGATTGGAAGGAACGGCGCTCATGGTGCAGCGCGCGGGGAATGATGTGCAGCTCGTGACGAGGCCGGAGTATGCCGCGACCGTGCAACAGGTGATCCGCGATGATATGCACGGCGAGCTCACGCGCCCGGCGCTTGAAGCGCTTACGATCCTGGCATATCGTGGTCCGCTCACGCGCCCGGAGCTTGAGCAGATCCGTGGCGTGCATTCCTCAATAATCCTGCGCAACCTCATGCTCCGCGGACTCGTGGAAGAGAAGGAGGATACGCGCTTGGGTCAGCCGATCTACGCGGTGACGCTCGATTTCCTCCGGCATATCGGCATGGCGTCAGCGGAAGAACTCCCGATGTACGAGGAGCTTCGCGGGCATCAGCACGTGGTTGATATCTTGAATGATCTGCAGGAAGCTTCGGCGGAATCCGAGAATCAGGCATCCGGCTCCGAAGGAGACGCGGATGGGAAGGAAACACTCGTCGTATGACCTTGAACGGATTTGTTGCGCTCGCGGCCGCACTCGTTGTCCAGGCGAATCCTTCGCCGGCGGCATTGCCTCATCAGCTCGATGTCCAGCCGATCTACCGGATCGCGTCGCGTACGCCCCGTTCGCCGGAGCGCGTTCGCGCGGATTCATATGGCGTGCGGACCACGGCGAATGCTGCGATCATCGCGGATGTTTCAAGTGGCGACGTGCTCTACTCCAAAAAGGCGACCGTGGCATATCCAATCGCCTCGCTCACCAAGATCATGACGTCCATGGTTTTGGTGGATGCCGGTCTTAATCCGGATGAGCTGATTACGATTCAGGCTACGCATATCGAATCGCAGGGGAGCCATGCTTTTAATGGCGGGGATACGGTGAAGCGCAGTGAAGCCCTGCATGCCATGCTCGTGCAATCTTTGAATGAGGTCGCGAATGCGTTCGCGGATACCTACCCGGGCGGTCGCGTGGCATTTGTGGAGGCGATGAACGAGAAAGCACGGACGCTCGGATTGGAACAGGCGCATTTTGACGATCCGAGCGGAATCAGTTCGCGCAATGTCGCGAGTGCGCTCGATGTGGCGCGTATGCTCCGGAGCGCATTGGCGTATCCTGAGATTCGGGAAGCGACGCAGTCAGAGGTCTATCTCCTCAGGACCACGGCCGGACGGGCGGTTGAGATTGAACCGACGAATCAGCTCCTCACCTCCTATCTCAATAAGGATCCGTATCGCGTCATCCTGGGTAAGACGGGTTCTCTCCCGGAAGCGGGGTTCTGTTTGGGAATGGTGACCCGTAAAGCCGAAGGACAGCAGGTCATCTCCGTTGTTTTGGGGAGTGATACGCACCCATCGCGATTTCAGGACGTGAAGGCATTGACGGCGTGGGCTTTTGAAGCCTTCGCGTGGAAATGAGGCAGAGGCTTTAAAAAGGCGACTGACTTGCGCTTCACTCGCGAATTTGTTCACCGTATGTGTTCATACGCCTCACAAATTCACTCCCTCCCCTCCTGCCATCGCCTGCGCGAAGCAATGGCGGGCAGGCAGCTCGTCGCGACTCATCGCTTTTAAAAGGTTCTTCAATGTCGTATCGTCAATGATAAGTGGTGCGTCGTACGTGGACAGGGAAATTTCCACCTACCACTTACCACTTACCACCTACTACCTACCACTCATCCGTATGCCCATCATCGGCCTTGATCTGCGCTGCATTCCGTCCGGACATCCGGGCGCGGGAGTGGCGCATGCGGCAATCCATCTGGCGCGAGCCATGGAGAAGCGCGCACCGGCATCGTACCAACTCCGCGCGTATGCTCTTGAAGGCGCGGTCGTCCCGATGTCATCCGAGTGTATTCGTTTACCCTCCGCGCGTCGGTCCTCGCTCGTTTCGGCTCTGCGCAAACATCCATGTGATCTCCTCTTCGTCGCTTCTGGTGCGGTATCGCCGTTCTTGCCGGTCACGTCTATTCCATGGGTGCATGATTTGGATATCTTCGAGCACCCGGAGTGGTTCCCGCAGTCCGGATGGAAGCGTTTTTTGACGACTAAAATGTTCATGCATGGAGTGCGGAGGGCGCCAATCGTGTGCGCATCAACGGAGTACGCAAAAAGGCAGATCATGAACCTCGTGGGCGTTCCGGGTGAGGATATCGTGGTAACCGGCGAAGGCGGGGATGAGTTCGGATCCATGATGGCCTGGGAGGATCTCGTGGAATCCCGTCGTTCCGCGCGCGCGGAGCTCGCCTTGTCGCATGAGATGAAACGTCCGTTCGTGCTCCTGCTCGGTACCTTTGAGCCACGAAAGAATGCCTCATTTATCCTGTCATGCTGGGCGGATATTGTACGCCGGACTCCGGGAATTGATCTCGTCATCGCTGGAAGGGATGGGTGGAAGATGGAATCGCTCTCGAAGGCGCTCACCTGGACGCGTGAGGCGTGCAAGGGGCTGGATACGCGCATCATTCGTCTTCCGGATGTTTCCGATGTTTTGAGGATGGATCTTCTGCGTGGCGCGACGCTCCTTGTTGCGCCATCGCTTTCCGAAGGGTTCGGGCTTGCACCGCTTGAGGCGATCCAGAACGGCACCCCGGCATTCCTTTCTGATCAAGGAGCGCTGCCGGAAGTTTTCGGGCCCGGGGAGTGGGTATTGCCACTCAAGCGTCAGGCGTGGATCGAAGTGATCGTCCGCGCGATGTCAGACGCCTTATTTCGGGGCAATGTGTTCGAGGCACAGCGTGCGCTTTGCGAACGGTGGTCGTGGAATGAATCTGCTGATATCGTATGGGGAGCGGTGGGGAGGGGCGGTAGGTAGTAGGTAGTAGGTAGTAGGTAGGGGCGGGGTTCTCCCGCCCGTAAGTGGTGAGTGGTACGTGGAAAAAATCTAATGAATGAATCAACAATTTTATGAAAGGCTACGTTGCAAATATCGAAAAGCTTTCGCTTGAGAATACGGATTTTCGGCGCGTGCTCTATACTGCCAAAAACAGCCAGCTCGTGCTCATGTGTATTCAGCCGAATGAGGACATCGGCGAGGAGGTGCATCACCTCGATCAGTTCCTCCGCATTGAGTCCGGAATCGGCAAGGCGATTCTCGATGGCGTGGAGCATGAGATCGCGGACGGCTCCGCGATCGTGGTTCCTGCGGGAGCTGTCCACAATGTTATCAACATGTCTTCAGATGTCCCATTGAAGCTCTATACGGTCTACTCGCCACCTGAGCACAAAGATGGAACTATTCGCTCAACAAAGGCGGAAGCTGAAGCCTCTGAGGAGCATTTTGACGGCGTGACCACGGAGTAGAGGATGGACGCTCTTCGCGGATACGAGTATCATATCTACTATATGAAGAAAACTTTCATGTTTATTTGTGCGCTCGCCGGAGCAATGATGCTTCCCGGCTTGGCGCTGGCAGCAACGCCACAGCAGATGCTGGACGCGGCTGTGCGTAAATCGAATACCGATGCCTCATTTTCAATGGCCGGGGAAGTAACCATTCGAACCTCGCAAAAGGCTTTGCGTGAACGAAACCCGAGCCAGCAGGCGGAGGTGAAATTCAATCTGGCTCAGCGCCGAAACGGAATGAGCTCTGAGGGCGATTTCGCCGTCAAGTCTTTTTCGGCAAAGATGAACGGGATCGAGATCCCGGCAACGCAGGATCCTGCATCCGTTGAGTGGAAAGTGACGGATGGAAAGGCATACGTTCGCGTTTCGGAGGCTTCCGAAGCCGTTCTCGCGGCGCTGAAGCTCTATGGCATTAACGCAGAAGGGGCGGTCGGAGCATGGGTGGAGGTGGATCTATTGCCACTTCTTTCCATGGTCGGTCCTACGGATATTCAGACCGCGAATGAAGCGGTTGGGATTGTGACGGCCGAGGCTTCGAAGTTCGGGGATATTAAGACTTTACAGGCTACACGCGTGGAGCGTCGCTGGACTGAAAACGGGGTAAAGATGATTCGTTTGCGCGTTCGTTTGAACCCGGCCGTGATCAATAAGGCATTGGCTATGGATTTGAAGGCCGTTGATCCAAAGGCGTCAGACGCCAAAGCGCAGCGTG
Source organism: uncultured Gammaproteobacteria bacterium (assembly GCA_964638165.1). Classification (GTDB taxonomy): domain Bacteria; phylum Patescibacteriota; class Patescibacteriia; order 2-12-FULL-60-25; family 2-12-FULL-60-25; genus 2-12-FULL-60-25. The sequence continues at coordinate 11,433 of CAZWYJ010000033.1, forward strand.
CCGCGATTACGGCTCGGTATGTGGAGATTCGCCGATTTGCCAGTAACTTCTTCATGGCTGTGAATATGAAAGTGGATGAGCAGGTGATTGATCGTATTGAGATGGGATACAAGCGGATTGATCCGGTTAAGGAATGCACCAAGAATTCCGCCGGGCGCGAAGTCTGTAAGACCACGGCATACCGAACAATGGAGATGAATGCGGGCTTCTTCGTTCGCGGAGCATCGAATGCCCCGGTCCAGGCCCCGGCAAACGCCGTGTCATCGGACGCATTGCTCCAAGGCGTTCTCGGACAATAGTCATCGTAGGGGCGCCCCGATGAACATCGTGGCGCCCGTACGGAAAATAGAAAACCGCCTCTTCGGCGGTTTTCTTTATGTCTGGCGAGGGGGGTCCTTCATCCCGCTAGGGGGCGGGATTCAGGGCAAAAATAATACCGCCTTTTGGCGGTTTTCTGTTAAGGGGTCCTTCACGGCCTTTGTTGGGCCGTTCAGGACAATATAAAAACCGCCGATAAGGCGGTTTTTATATTGGTTGCGGGAACCGGATTTGAACCGGTGACCTCCAGGTTATGGGCCTGGCGAGCTGCCTGGCTGCTCTATCCCGCGTGGGGAGTATAGGGGAGACAAGCGGAAACGTCAAGAAATGGGGCGCGGATCGCAGGGCGCAGGGCGCGGAAGTGGTTCCCGCGCCCCGCGCCCTGCGATCCGCGCCCCGACCTTGCCTTTTTATCCAAAAACGGCTATGATTCAGCCCACAAAAGCAGAATTGGTACCATATCTATCCGTGGCACAATGTAGGGAAATGCGGGAGCCTGTCACGTGGTATGGCAACAGTGAACGTCGAGCCGGTGGCACGGCGGTCGCGACCGCCGTGCCGGGGTAGCTCAGTTGGTTAGAGCGTGGGACTCATAAGCCCGAGGTCGGCGGTTCAAATCCGCCCCCCGGTACCAAATTCACCCCAGCCCAAAAGGCTGGGGTTTTCGATAGTTTCTTGATAGGCGGTATTACGCGTTGGTGTTAAACTGATCATTAAATATGCAACAAGAAAGTTTTGATAAGATTTTGAAACTGGATGGAAGGGAGTTTATTGAAGAGTTGCTTAAATTTGAACAGCATAGGTTCGATCGCAATTTTTTAAAAGGTTCTGTTTACGAAGAAATGAATGCTGAATTCGGGATTTTTCCATCTAAAAAAGTCTACCCAGTATATTTCCACGGCGATATATTTTCCCCTAAGGAAAAACATATTTTTGTCGGTATGAACCCTGGCTATAAGGAAGAGAAAAATGAGCTAGAGCAACGAAACGCAGAGCGTTTAGGGCTTCTAGAGGCCAGCGTAACGGGCTTTCAATATTTTAAGAAACAGAGACAGGGTTTAATTCCATATTTTGCAAGGCTCTAGACTAGCAGACCGCATGATAAAATGCGATTATGCTTGTCAGTACAG
>CAZWYJ010000034.1:0-12439 GCA_964638165.1 uncultured Gammaproteobacteria bacterium
AAACCGAGCATCGGAGCGACGCGTATACATTATCGCCGAAGCCCTGAGGCTTTTGCGAAGGGGAGAAGCGCAGATTTTGCCCGTCCCGAGGCTTTTGCGAGGGGACAAAGTTATGCGCCAAACGCGTAAGTCCTATGATTATAAAAGAGGCGGGCTCGCGTAGGATGCGGAGCCCGCCTTTGTCATCGCCCGGAAGGCGAGCGATGACGAGGTATGTTTGTGATTCGGTTGGGAAAGATGCGAGCCGGTGTCGGTGCTGATGCGGAGCGGATATCCGCGCGCTCCCATTCATGACTTGGGGCGAATTCTGTCTTCGCGCCATTCGTCCGGACGAATGAGCGGAGCCCGCCCGATTTCGGTTTGGAACGTGGGTTGCGTTTCATACGGCCGATACGCATCGCCATTCCAGAATCCGGTGACTCCGATTCGCAGGCACTCCGGTCGCGTACAGTTGATGACGGAGAGCCCGAAGGGCGTCCAGAGAGTGGCCGTCCGTGAACCAATGACGCTTTCCCATTGGCGGGAGATGGTCGTGACCGTCACGTCTGATTCGGGCAGGATTGGATACCCGCAGGCATTGCAACGGCAGTGCTTTCTGCGGATGTGGCGCATAGCGCAATCCGGACAGCGCCTGCGGGTTCCTTCTACGTTGATGACGTATCCGTAGGCGCAGATGTGGAGGCGGTACCCGAAATCGCTGTACACGTGTCCGCATTCATACCGAACGAGGAATATCCATTCGATGAGGCGGGGGAGAGGGGTGTTCGGGATAACCACGATCGTCATTTGTCGGAGTGCGATCTCCGTGACATTTCGACGCTCCACGTTTCCTTCACGTGGAGTTTGTGATGATGGAAAGGACATGATACCTCCGGTGAAGGGGACCGACAGAGGCGAGCGTAACCGAGATTGTGTATTTAGGCAAACGGCCGTGTCCCGTTGTTCGAGATTCGTATTCGGAAGTTCTTCTGATATGGCAAAGGCGAGCTCCGAGTTGAGGAGGCTCGCCTTTGTGCCGCGCGTGAGTGCAACGGCCAGGGTCGGATGCGACGGAGGAGTGCCGGGCGATTTCAGACGACGTCTAGTGAATCGTCTCCGTGTGCGAGGGTGGAGAGGAGGGGGTGAGGCCGGTCGGCCACTGATCTCCTCCAAGTGACCTTTGGTAGACTTGTCCGTCCCAGAACCCGGGATCGCGGATACTTTCCGGACAGTCCCAGCGCAGGCAGCCGATGAGCATGGTTCCGCCGTGGCGGGATGTGAAATAGGCCGTGCGTGGGGGCAGATCGGAGATCTTTTCTTCGGAAGACATTGCCCGAACCCCTGTTTCCGGAAGGACGATGAATCCGCACGCCGGGCATCGGCAGTGCATCTGAAGAATGCGCTTCGTCGTGCATCGTGAACATCGTGTCCCCGGGCGAAGGAGAAAATGCTGGCCATAGGCATGGATGCTGACCAGGTACGGACGATCCGGATGCCCGCAGGTGCGCTCGCGAGTGAGGATTTGCTCGAAGAGCCGGTTGAGGAATCGGTACGGAAGCGTGATGTGACGAAAAGAGTAAATCGTTTCGATCTCTACGACATCCTCCTCCTCGTCCTGCCTCGGCATCTTTTCGCGAAGAACGGATTGGGAAATGAGCATGGGCGCCTCCTTGTTTGGCAACCGATGGCCTCGAGCGTAACAGGGAGCGGTGGATTGATCAAGGGTCCGTGATCTGTTTTATATATTGAAGAAGCGAGCACAGAGTGGCTCGCTTCTTGGTGGAGGATTTGCGTCAGGGGCTGACGCTTTGGATTACGTGATAGCAAAGTACTCCCGGAGGGAGGTGACGCGTTCGATGGTGCCGCGAACGGAGTGGTACCCATCCGTGCACCATATTCCGGCTGCATCGAGGTAGGAGTCGACGCACGTTTCTCTCATGCAGATGATGATGTCGGGCGTTCCGCGCTGGAACAGGATGATCCGTGAGTCAGGATGAGCGCCCGACCATTCGCTTGAGTATCTCTGGAGGGATACGCGTTCTCCTTCGAGGATGACTTGGCGGCAAGCGGCGCAGCGAATGGAATGTTTTTGCAGATAGGCCGCTTCGCAGTTTCCGCATCGCAGGCGCTCGGTGAAGAACATCTCGGCTGGTTCGAGGAGTGTTCCGTATGCATCGATGTCGAAAACTGGAACGTCTGTATGTCCGCATTGATAGAGCGGATTCTGATCGGGTTGCCTACGAACGATGCGTCCGAGCGCGCGCTGCATGATGGACGGTCTTCGAGGCTCTGGTCGGATGACGCGAATCTCATCGTACGTCTCCGGTACCGGAGGGCGGACATGTGTTGTCGCAATGGTGGTCAATGTGTGCTCGGTCATTGAACAGCCTTTCATCGTAGGTGATGGGGAAGGAGCGAATGGTGCGGATGATGACAGAAAACGGCCGACGCGTCAATCGAACACGCTTCGCGATCCGCAAACAAAACATCCCGCCGTGGCGGGATGTTTTTGTGATATGTTTTGTCTTACTCTGCCTTTGCTTCTTCTGTTGCGGCTGGTTCTGTGACAACCGGTTCTTCGGCTGGAAGTTCTTCCGCTGCCGGAACCTCAACCTTTTCGGCGACCGGACGGAGTTTCGGCGCGACTTCCTTCATGCGCTTCTTGGTATCGCGGAGGAAGCCGATATTCTTGCGGGCGACCTTGAGCTGTCGGACAAGCTCGATCTTTTCAATCGTCGGCAGGGCAAGCGGGAAGATTTTTTCCACGCCCACGCCATTCGAGACCTTGCGGACCGTCATGGTCTTATGGATGCCCTTACCACGAATCGTAATCACGAGGCCTTCATAGACCTGGATACGCTCTTTCATGCCCTTGGCCGTTTGCTCGGAAATGCGCTGGTGAACGCGAATTTCCATGCCTGTACGGATTTGTTCAGGGTGGAGGATTTGGAACTGCTGAGTCTGCGCCATATAGTGGCAGGATCGTACCTGAAAGCACGAATTCGGTCAAGTTTAGCTCGATCTCTCGCCGTTTTAGCCATCAGCCGCCAGTCGTGGGACGAGTGCTTTCGTGTGCAGGTGTTTTTTTGAAGATCTTAAGGATTTTTCTTCAAAAGCGCTTCGAGAATGAGCCCCGTGGTGACATTCGGGCCGGAAAAGGTCGTGGTATCAATCACGAGATCGTAATTGGAAGGGTCTTGATAATCGATGCCGTAGTATTTTTGATATCGCCGCCTGTCCGATGCCATTCGTTCCAACATGACCCGTTTTGCTTCCTCAAGGGATTGGTACATCGGTTCATCATCGCGCTCTTGGGTCGGGTCCGGTCGGGCGGAAAAGATGCGCCTCGCGGCTTCGTGCGGATCGCATGTGAGAAGAACCTTGAATGCATGCGGAATGAAGTGCCACGCGAGGCGTCCCTCGATGATGAAGTTGTCTTCCGTTTCGCCGAGTTTTTTTTGATAGTCGTCAACTTCGTGATCCGTGAATGACTCTTGTTCGCCGAGCGCATTGAGCTCATCGAGCGTGATATTGCGTTCGGTGGCCATTTTGGCGCGGATCGCGCCCATGGAATAGTACGGCTGGTTGAAATGTTCTCCGAGGAGTCGTGCCACGCTCGTTTTTCCGGAGCCGGGGACTCCGCAGATTGCGATGATCATAAGAGAGGGGAGAGGGGGAGGGTTATGATTGTGAGCGGTCCGCGACAATCGCCCGGAGTCTCTCGATGGCATTTTCGATATCCGCGTCTACGGGGATCTGAAATGATTTTCGCTCACCCGTGGACGGATCTTCAAACGAGAGCGCGATGCTTTGGAGCAGGAGACGGTTGGAGACGATCTGGCGGACGATGCTCTTGGGTTTGTAGAGTGCGTCTCCAACGACCGGGTGATTGAGCGCATGGAGGTGGGCGCGAATTTGGTGCGTGCGCCCGGTGAGGATTTGCAGTTCGAGCACAGTGGCATCCGGTAGCCGTTCCGTCACGCGATAGTGCGTCCATGCGGCTTGTCCGTTCTCGCTCTTTTCCGGGAATGCCGCCATGCGCGCCTTGGAGCTCGATCGCCCGATGCGGAATCGGATATCTCCCTCGTCCGTTTCCATTTCGCCGTAGACGAGTGCGATGTAGGTCTTTGAAACGTTGTGCTGTGAGAATTGGTGTTTGAGGTGATCGAACGCGTCCTGCGTTTTCGCGATCACGACGAGTCCGCTGACGTCTTTGTCGAGCCGGCTCATGATGCCCGGGCGCACCGGATCTTCGCCGACTTTCGCCACCTGTGGCGCATGCGCAATCACCGCGTCAATAAGTGTGCCGTTTGGCGTTTTGTGATCCGGATGCATGAGCACGCCACGGGGCTTGTAGACGACAATCCAGTCATCCGTCTCCTCGATGATCTTGAGATCCTCAATCTCCTGCATTTCGTCTTTCGAAGAAACCGTTGTGGCGCGGCGGACGGCGTTTTTCTTTTTCGTTTTTCCAGGATGCTCCCGTTTTTCTTCCTCGGATGCGATGGAGACAACATCGCCGATTTTGAGAAAGTGATGGCCGGAAACGGTCTTCCCGTTCACGAGGATCGAGCCTTCTTCAACGAGCTTTTTTGCGTGGGAGCGCGAGCAATCCTCCATGGTTTCCGAAAGGAAAACGTCGAGGCGTTTTTTCTGGTCGGTCTCCGCGATGGTCCATGGGGCGTTCATGCGCGGATTATGCCGTAAAAAGGTGTTTAGGGCAATGGGAACAGGTCCATAGGTCCGTAGGCCTGTCCCGAGTGCATCCGAGGGATTCGTACGTCCGTAGGTTTCAGGTCCAAATTTCTTTTCCCGACTGAAGTCCGCCTCGCGAAGATCGGTCAAGATACGAAGCTCTTGGCGGACGAGCGGAGGGACCCCACAAAGCAGGAATCTTCAGGATTAAAACCTATGCAGAAAACGTTTGAATCAGGATTCGTCTGGACTGTAGTTAATGCCCTTTCTACGGAGGGTATCTCCTAATCTTTCCTGCTTTGTGGGGTCCCTCCGCTCTGTTCGCCACACATTCCAGCCTTATCCAACGTCCGTGGGGCGAACTTCGGTCGGGAAAAGACAAAAAGCCGCCTTTGTCTTGAAGGAAATGTCCGTTTCGGATAGGCTTAGGCGAAGGTTCGTGTTTTTGCCTCCCACCTCCGCTAAAGCTTCGGTGGGCGCGGTCGTCTCGATACGGACCCGTCGTCGCTAGTCCCGCCCGCTCCTAGGGTCTGTAGCTCAATTGGTTAGAGCACGGAGCTTATACCTCCGCGGTTCCTGGTTCGATTCCAGGCGGACCCACCATCGCGTAGAACGCGACACGTCGCGTAGAACGCGACATACATAAAAACCGCGCTTCATGCGCGGTTTTTACGTAGCCACGGAACGTAGAGCGCTTCGCTTTTTACGTTCCACGTGGCCGAAGCGAAGTGGAGGCTTTACGTGGCCTTTCAAATAATCAAAGCGTGGTTCACGGCCTGCCACGTTCTACGTGACGTGTCGCGTTCTACGCGATGGTGCGACCGTCCAATGTCATTCATCACCAAACCGCGGTTCACGTGGCGGACCTTCAAACTATTTGAAATAAAATGCACCCCCTTCGATGCCGAAGCATGGTAGGGGGTGGAAAAAGTGGCACAGGCGCCGATCGGGAGTGTCCTCAAGGAGCACGGACACCTCATAGTGCGAAAGCTTCCGCGCGAACGCGGTGGGAGGGGGACGCGACACAGCGTGCCCTCTTGGCTTTCGACCGACCACGGGGTCCGTCTTCCGGAACTCTCTGGTGAGCCACCGACGTCTCTTGGCTAGAACCTGGGACGGAACGTCGTGTCACGTAGAGTGAGTAGGGAAGGGATGGAGGCGCATCCGTTCAACGCCTGTGCCACTCATAGCATGCGACGTCTGCGTATGCTCGTCAAGAAGGGGGTGGGGAGTGTTTCGTAGTTCGTAGTTCGGACCGCTTCCTGTTATTCGCGTGGCGCTCATGTCTCTCGCTACCCGAAATACGAACCGTGGATCGCGTTTTTCAGAGGCTTTCTGGCTAAAAAAAACGACGCGGCGCAAGGGAGAAGCCCTTGGCCGCGTTCAGTCGTTTTCTTGGTCTTGAGAAGTAAGGAGGAAAGTGCAATGTCTACTCGTTGGATTCGTCGCTCACGGTTGTCGGCCTGCGGAGAGCGGCCCCGGCGATGATGGCGACGCCTTCTTCGATGTCCGCGGGATCCCGTCCAACGGGTCTGGATCCGCCTTCTGGCACGACGTACGATTCGTCACCCGTGCGAGCCGGTTCATCCGGATCGCTGGGGAGGTCGGCTCTGGGAGGAGTGAGAGTCGTGCTCCTCGTGCCAATCAGCATGTCCGGAATGTCCGCATACGTCCCGATCGCCGTTTTGATGATCTTCAGGATCTCATCCGGGTGAATCTGTGCCACGAGCACGTTATTGCCCGCGAACTGCTTCACGGCTGCGCTGAGACCTCCTTCCGGAAGTCTTGCGTAGGCATGCTCCGTTTGCAAGGCGTGGTCCAAGATCGTGCGGAGCGTCGTTTCGTCCAGTTGCCTTGTGAGAACCGGACGAATGACAGGGAGCTGTTGAGACGGCGTGAGGATTCCGTTCACGGCATCCAGGATCGCGACGAGAGCCTTGGCGCTTGGCGCTTCGGGATCCACCCTCTGCTGCCAATGCTGACGCCACCACGGATCCTCGCCCGGATTCACTCCGAAGAGGTATTCCACGAGAGTGGGGATCGGCGTCATCTCGGCGAGCTGCACGTGCGAGATTTCCCCGCGGAGCTTGGCGTATCGATCAGGATCTCTAGCGAGGACGCCCTCGAGGATATTCGTGACCGTTGCCACATTGAGCATCCCGGCGACATCGTCGCTCATGCCACACGCGACGCGTAAAATAGTGCTGCGCAGAGTCGCGTACTCATCCGGTGCCAGGTACATGGCCAGGAATTCAGGCGGGAACTTCTGTGCGAATCGCTGGGGTGGCAGGAGTTCGTACGTGGCCGTGGCCGCGACGCTCTCCTTGAAGAACAGTCCGAGTTTTGGAAAAGAGCGAACGGTTTGCGGTGTGGTCATTGCATGTCCTTTCTGGTGCTGGTTATTGATGCAAAGCCAAGCGAACCTTAAGAGAAATAGGGGGAAAAGTCAATGAGAGGGCGTAGGGGCACGCCGCCGGGGCCGTAGGGGCACGCCGCCGGCGTGCCCCTACGGCCCGGTTGTTTTCCATGACCAACGGACGAAGGGCGCATTTTTTGGAAAGCTCGGTAGCGTGGAGATCGTTTTCGGATCGCTCGGGTAGCCACTGCCGAAATCAATGCCAATTTCCTGTTTCAGTTTTGCGATCCGGCGTTCGCGCTCCGTCTTCGCAAGGATGCTCGCGGCTCCCACGGTGCGATCATCCCGATCCGCACGAATGCGTGCGAGGATTATGTGGTGGGGGAGGCGCAGGCTTCCTTCTTCGAGTCGTCGGGCGTGACCATCCGGATGACGACTGATGGCATCCGAGAGAATGCGCGCCGAGAAATCCGCGTGCTCTTTTTGGAATTCGCGGATGAGTACGACCATCAATTCCTGTTCGAGCGTATTGAGCGATCGGAGTGGATCCGCGAGCGCACCGTCTATCTCTTGCGGTTCTGCGGCGATGATGCGGTGCCAACATCGTTCGCGGATGCGCTGGGCGAGATCATCGCGTTCGCGCGGAGCGATGAGCTTCGAATCTCGCACGCGACGTTCCGCGAACCAACGCCGATCTTTCTCATCCGCGCGCACGATCGCGATCACGAGCGGACCGATCACGCAGCCGCGCCCGGCCTCATCAATGCCGGCGTAGATGCTCGGACGCGCGTCAGGCTGACTCATGCGGGGAGTATAGTCGGGGAGTCGTAGAGTCGTGAAGTCGCACAGAAGGGGCGCGGATCGCAGGGCGCAGGGCACGGAAATGCTCATCGTGCAGAACACGACGAGAATTTTTATCCGGATGCCCGTGCCCTGTGCCCTGCGATCCGCGCCCCGTTTGACGTTTTCGCTTTATTCCGCTACCTTTTGAACGCATTTCTATCTATCATCCTATGTCACACGCACTCCAATTTGCTCTCGGGTCCGCTGTTTTGGCGCTTGCCTGGGGGGCTTTCTTGGTCCGCTGGGTTCTTCAGCAGCCGACCGGAGAAGGTAAGATGGTCGAGATCGCACAGGCGATTCAGCAGGGCGCAAAGGCGTATCTTGTCCGCCAGAACAAGACCATCGCTTTCATCGGCGTCATCATCGCGATTATTCTCTGGATCTGGCTCGGCAAGAATACCGCTCTCGGTTTCGTGGTCGGAGCATTCCTTTCCGCGCTCGCCGGATACATCGGCATGAGCGTGAGCGTGCGCGCGAACGTGCGCACCACCGAAGCCGCGAAGAAGGGGATGAAGGAAGCCCTCGAAGTCGCGGTGAAGGGCGGAGCCGTGACGGGATTTTTCGTCGTTGGCCTCGGCTTGCTCGGCGTTGCCGGTTTCTACGCCGTGACGGGTGACATCAAGGCACTCATCGGTCTCGGATTCGGCGGATCGCTCATCTCCGTGTTCGCACGTCTCGGGGGTGGTATCTTCACGAAGGCCGCAGACGTCGGCGCGGACCTCGTTGGAAAAGTTGAAGCAGGTATTCCGGAAGATGATCCGCGCAACCCGGCCTTCATCGCGGACAATGTCGGTGATAACGTGGGTGACTGCGCAGGCATGGCCGCGGACTTGTTCGAGACGTATGCCATCACCGCGCTCGCAGCCATGATTCTCGGTGACCTCGCGTTCCCGGGAAATGAGGCGATCGTGACCTTCCCGCTCGTCCTTGGCGGTATTTCCGTCATCACGAGCATCATCGGTGTCTTCTTTATCAAGCTCGGCGCCAAGAAGAACATCATGGGTGCGCTCTACAAGGGGCTCATCGTGTCCGGCGCGCTCGCAGCGCTCGGTTTCATGGTTGCAGCGAACAAGTACTTCCCGGATGTTGGCTCTCTCACGGCAAGCGACGTGGTGAAGTCCACGCTCGTGGGTCTCGCGGTCACAGCCTTGATGGTCTGGATCACGGAGTACTACACGTCCACGGCGTATAAGCCGGTTCGCAAGATCGCGAAGGCCGCAGAAACGGGTCATGGCACGAATGTCATCGCGGGTCTCGCGGTCGGCATGAAGTCCACGGCGCTCCCGGTCATCGTGATCGTCGGCGGAATGCTTATCGCCTATAGCTATGCCGGACTGTACGGCATTGCGCTCGCGGCCATGAGCATGCTCTCCCTCACGGGAATCATCGTGACGATTGATGCGTACGGTCCGATCACGGACAATGCCGGAGGTATTGCGGAGTCCGCGGGTCTTCCGGAGAGTGTTCGCGATGTCACGGATCCGTTGGATGCTGTTGGAAACACCACGAAGGCCGTGACCAAGGGGTATGCGATCGCATCCGCCGGTCTTGCGGCGCTCGTGCTCTTCGCCTCATTCACGCAGGAATTCGCGGATGCCGGAAAGGCGCTCGTGTTCACGCTCGAAGATCCGAAAGTGATCGCGGGCCTCTTCCTCGGAGGCATGATCCCGTACCTCTTCGCGAGCTTCGCGATGGAGGCGGTCGGAAAGACGGCCGGCGCGGTGGTGGAGGAAGTTCGCCGCCAGTTCCGCGAGATCCCGGGTATCATGGAAGGAACGGCAAAGCCGGATTACGCCACGTCCGTTGATATCGTCACGCGCGCCGCGATCCGCCAGATGATCGCCCCGGCCCTGCTCGCGGTTGCGGCTCCGATCGTGGTCGGCAAGCTCCTCGGCGCAGAAGCGCTCGGTGGATTACTCATTGGCTCTATCGTCACAGGGATCTTCGTGGCCATCTCCATGACCACCGGCGGTGGCGCATGGGACAATGCCAAGAAGTACATCGAGAGTGGCAATCATGGTGGCAAGGGATCCTTCGCACACCAGGCGGCCGTGACCGGCGATACGGTCGGCGATCCGTACAAGGATACGGCCGGTCCGGCAATCAACCCGATGATTAAGGTGCTCAATATCGTGGCCTTGCTCCTCGTCGCCTCCTTGATCTAGTGAGTCCGTGAAAAGCGCGATTCGCTATCCCGATGTCCATCGGGAGTCGCGACTCATCGCTTTTCATGAACTCTTCAGAAACATCAGTAGAAAAAACAGAACTCGCAAGGGTTCTGTTTTTGTCATCCGTCACACCTTCTTTGAAAAACGACGAGGCTGTACAATCCGATGGCTTGGCGGTGGGCGAGGGCGGGGGAACCCCGCCCCTACGCCCCGCCCCCTCCCCATGGCCGATATCATTGATCCTCGCCACGAAGCGCTCATCCAGCATCTCTTTGATCGAACATGTGTTGTTCTTGAGATGCGAGGGTTCGCGTTCCGTCCGCTCCGCCGACGCCTGCGTGGCAAGGGGAAGTTCCGGTCCTTCGCGTACGGCTACACGAAGCTTTCCGAACAGCTGGTGACAATTGATCTCTACACGCCGCGAACCATGAAGCCCCGGAAGATTGACGCCATTCTTCGCGTGATCTGCCATGAGCTCGCGCACCACCAGGAGCCCCCGCGCCTCGTTCGGAAAGGTTGGAGGTTGATGATGATGGCGCACCACCCCGTTTTTTGGGAGCAGTACAAGAAGAACGTGGACAGAATTTCTCACGATGCTATGCTTGGGACGCATTTTATATGACGGTCATCTCCCCATTTCTCATCAGTCGCCCGTATCGGGTCATCCGGCGATGCGATCTCGCACGCGACATCATCGAGCTCCGTCTCGCGCCAACGGGAACGTCGATTCCTGCCCCACGAGCTGGACAGTGGGCATACCTCGAACTCGCGAATCCGGACGGGACGCCGTGGGCACGCGCCGCGTACTCCATCGCGAATGCGGCCACGGACGTTTTTGAAACGGGGGTTGTCGAATTCGGCATTAAGCACGAAGGGGATTTTACCGAGCGCGTCTTCGCCTTGAAGGAAGGGGATACCGTGAACCTCCAGGGGCCGTTCGGCGCTTTTACATTCGATCAAAACGCCTCCCGCTCAATCTTCTTTGCGGGGGGAATAGGAATCACGCCACTACGGAGCATGATCTACGAGGCGTTGAAGCGGGATATCGGCGGAGAACTCTTTCTGCTCTACAGTTGCAAGTCTCAGGGGGATATGGCGTACCTCGAAGAATTTGATGCGCTTGATAGACGTTCCGACCGGTTTCGTTTTTTACCGATTTGTACGCGCGAAGAAGAAGGTTCTTCGTGGGGCGGGATGCGCGGTCATGTGACGAGCGATGTTTTAGACCGCGAGATCTCCTCGCTCGCGGATGCGATGTGCTACCTCTGTGGCCCATTGGATTTCATGGAGGCGATGAGAGAAATGTTGGAAGCGAAGGGCGTGCCGAAGGAGAGGATTCGCATGGAACGGTTCGCGTAGGGGTGGTTCGCGAAGTGTTTTTACAGCGTTCCGTTCGAAGTATGGCGCGTAGTCGTTCTGCGATATGAATTCGTTCGTAGGTGGATAAAAAAGAAGATCCCGCCGCACGATCGTGAAATCATGTGGCGGGGGGCGAAACGACGAGACGTTCGAGGATGGAGAGGAGTGGCGCGTACTTACGCCTGCGTGCGCCGAGTTCTCCTGGCGGACGATTTGCCGCAAGCCGCACAGATGGCGCTACAGTAGTTGCATCTGCCGGCGACCGGGCGTTGCGCGGTGCGGGACTTCAGTGATTTGAGATCGGCGGGCTTTGGCTTGAAAATGACCGGACCAGGCATTGCTTTTTCTTTCTGGATCTCTCTTGCTTGGCATAACCGCACCATGCGATTTTAGGCTTTGACAAGAGAAGTAGTCGCATGTTAACAATAGGTTTATGATAATATCAATAGTTTCGGAACGGCCGAGCCCGCACACCATAAGCCTATGCCAAAAATAGTTTTCACTACCGATGAAGGACTCGACATCGAAATAGCCGATTCTTTTATTGATCAAAGAATGGGGGATGTTGATTTCGGTCAAGAAAGGATCATTGATCTGCATCCTCAATTGTCAGCGTGGCGCAATCGCCCCGGATCCGATCGAACCATGGCTTTGACGGCTTACGTCAAGAAATTTTACGAGGAACATTCTCATGATTTTGAAGATAACTTGAAAAAGGCAGCGGAAATTTGGGGGGAGGTCGAAGTGCCCTTCTTTACAGAGATGTCAAAAATTTTGGGCCCGCTCGATTTTTATTCACATGACGCCATGATAGGAAAATTATCCGTCTTCGCGTGCGCCGTTATAGAAGATGATGATCGTAGCTTTCAGGTTCTTTATTCTCTTCCTACTCAAGACGCTACGGAATTTACGCGCGGTGTCGCTCATGAAGCTGTTCATTTTTTAACGGATGCCTTCATGGCCAAGAATAATTTTTCTGATCTCCTCGAGGATTGGAATTTTCGGGAAGTTTTACCCGTTATGATTTTAAACCTGCCTT
>CAZWYJ010000035.1:0-12424 GCA_964638165.1 uncultured Gammaproteobacteria bacterium
TATCGCTCAATAATGAAGAACGGTCCACGTAGCTCGTGCAGAACGGAATCCCCTCACCCTGATCCGTGGCCTCCGCGTCATTGCACAAGGCGAGATCAGAACAGATACTCTTATATTGCCCGGTCTGTTCATCGTAGACCGTCTCCCCTGTTTCGCACGCGAGCCACTGCGAACAGGAACGATCCGGCTTCACCTTGATGATGATATTCGAATCATTTATCGTCGAAGGTGCACAGGTTCCGATGACGGCGATATCCAGTTGTACATGGCATTCCGCATTTTCCGTACAATGTCTCCCTTCCATCTCCGCTATCTGATCCATGATGCTCGATGAAAAACCTACGAGATTCTCGCCGTATGTACAGGCTCGACACGATGGATGATTCTCATTCGTCACGCAGTCAATCGGGGCAACGGGCGTATACCCGCGCGACTGGTAATCATCGAAGGTCGCGATCGAATTGTATGCCAATGACGTATTGGAGGTATCACGGAAGAGAACACACCCCTGCCCGGGGTCTACCTTGCCATTACAACTCTCCTTATCCAAACGCTCATCATTGATCACGTAGTACGGGCGCCCCTGTGGATGCTGCACATCACTCAGATCCGAAATATCCCGAAACTCCGAGCACTCTGCCTGCTGTTCCGGACACACGCCTGTCCATCCTTCATACGTCTGATTTTCCGGATACCGATCCTCTACCGATCCGTTCCACGGATTGTATCCAAGTTCGCCACCCACGGCCGTATCGCCGGAATACATAATGCCGAACGTGGATCCGCGACGAAGCATGTCCTCATAGCAGGGGCATTCGGTTCCAACCTTGAACCACCCGTCATACGTCACCCCCACGTATTGCTCCGGACGCTCAAGATCGCACCCCGGAGTCGCGGCCATGGCCACTCCGCCGTCCATCACCGCCACCACGGCGCCCGTCTTGTACTCGCAGGCGTGATCAGACGGCGCGCGGAAGTACTCCGTGCCGGACTGCCCGCCTCCGGCATACGTGAATGACTCACAGAAAAGCTCGGATTCCGTACAGATCGCATCATCATACTTCGTGACATCGTCCTTGATGTACACGGTCTGGAAAGGTTCATCCGCATCCAAGGTCAATCGGTCCTGATCGAACTTCGGCAAGCCGAATGCCGTACAGCTCATCTGAGACTTCGGACACCTGGATTCGCTACTCTCAATATAGTACTCAAAATGATCCGCGATCCGCGCAGTCACCTCCGTACGCCCAACCGAGTCGCGCTCCCAACGTTGCTCATACGAACTTTCGGAATTCTCGGTATGAATGAAAGCAGAACACCCGATCGCCGACTCCCGGCAGAGGCGCGTAAACTGGCGCACCGCAGAAACGGTATTATTCCGATCTACGTACTCCTGACAGCCGAGCATGGCCTGTGGCTGATACACGCCTTCCGGCGTCTGATCGCAAGATGCCGGAGTATTCCATGAATCACGCACGACATACGCCACATCCGTGACCTGCGTCACGCGAATCGTATCAATGAATGACGGGGTGACAGAGAATCCGGACAAGCGAATACGCGTCATGCCGTTCGCGGATGCAAGTCCGACGAATGGTCCAACGCGGTACACGTTCCACACCGGACGAACGACAATACCATTTCCGATACTTGTAAAGACATTGCCCGTCGCGTCGCCGTAAGCGACGCTAACCGTGATCGGGGTAGGATTGGATGTCTTGCCCCAGAATTCCAACTCGTACAAAAGACCGGGCTGCGTCGGAACGTCGAATGTCACGCTCGTCTGACCTCCGCTCGCCACGATGCGCAGAGAACGATCACCCACGAGAATGGATTCCTCCGACGTATTCAATGTCATGGCAGCGCCTCCGGGATTAACGGCATACCCGTCACCGGTAAAGTCTTCGCTGAAGGCTTCCACGCGCGCCTGCCCCCGCGTGCCCACGTACGCCCGACAGCCTGCAACGGAAAGCGCGCAAGACCGAGATTCCTTGGCAACAGCCTGGTAAACGCACTGATTCGTGTCTCCCTCAAAGACGCCGCCGGTCTTCACGCAGTCCGCGCGCGTCGAGCCCTCCTTGCGGAAAGACGCGCACGCCGTATCAGCAAGAACCGTCTGCGATTCAAAGCGATAGAAGGCATTCCCCTGCGGGTCGTAAAATTGACGACAATCCGGATCAATGGCCGTGATGTAGCTCAAGGCATTACACGATGCTGGATCTTTCAAACTTCCATCCGGACCCGTCTTCCGAATCACGTACGGCCCCTGCGGGATCGAAGCATCCGTATCGCGCTGCAGGCTCCACGTGACGAGCTGATACCCGGACGCCTCGGAACCCTCCCACGTATAGTACGTCTGCGTTGCATCGTTCGGCAGTTCGCAACTTCGAAGATAGCTGAACCCGGACGCTTCTTCGGTTTGAAGATTCGTAAAAGATTCGCATCCGATATCCTGCGCGGAACAGGAAACGGCCGTATTCGGAATGAAGGTCGCCACGGACTGATCCTCCGGATCATCAAGTGCTTCAATTTCCGTATTGCGGACGAGATCGAACGGCGAAGCCTGCTTGCGGAACTCGGCATACCCTACGCACTCGGATGGACACGTGTCCGCAGCCGTAAGAACCGCCGGGATTTCCGGAGCACTCGACTGCCCGCGCGGACGATACCCTTGGCACCCGGCTTCCATCTCCCGACAAACGCGCGCGAACTTCTGGCAGAGCGGATGATCCGTCGCCTCATCCCCGATACAGTTAAGTTCCGCCGGAGGAACCTTCATGGTCACGGATTCGAGAATCGGATTCAATCCTTCATTAAAGTCCGTGGCCACTTCTCCCTCCTCAAGCTTCACGGCATCCGCGATCCACGGATTACCCGTGCCCTGCACGAGGAACAAACGCCCCCAAGCCGTTTCAGGAGGAGCGACGAATGAGCACTGAAAACGTTGCCAATCCGTGCCTAACGCCGAAGGGATAGCGATGCCAGCCTGTCCTGAACCGGAAGCCGTGCAACCAACGCTCCGATAAAAAGACGAATCGGATATACGATGTTCGTTCCCAAGCGCAAAAGGTGGAGTTAAGGGATTCTCTTCATCCGCACGGAAGAAAAACAGATTCACCCGGGCTGACGTAAGATCCCCTGCCGCGGCGCGCGCATAGAAAGACATGGCATACTGCCGACCCGGCTTTAACCGCATGACCTGATGGAGCGACAGGTCTCTCGTACCGTACCCTCGCGCACCCTCCACGAATGCGGAACCGCTTGCCAGTGACGGCTCTTGATATGCAACCGGATTCGCATCCTCAAGGAAAGAATTCGGAGAGTATACCCACCCCGTCAGCGCACCGGTCTCCTGATCCGTTTCTTCGAATGACCCGTTCTGGATCAAGTTTAACGATGGTTGCCCGTTCACAACGCGACGGACATCCGTACACCCTTCATACTGACCATCGCATCGGCTGACCGTCTTATCAAAATATGTCTTATCCGTTCCCCCGCTATACGTTGCGGTCCACGCATCGCTCTGTGCAGAGTCGCTCGCATCACGCGTATTCGCGTACCACATGCATCCCACATTCGATTCATTACATGAGCCATAATCAATCGTGCTCCGAAGGTAACCAATGGGTTTCGCGCTCGTTCCGCGTGGCGTGTAGGAGCGACAGCTCACGTACTGCTCCTCGCACGACTCCGCGTCAAATTGCCAAAACGTCTGCTCTGCCATGCAGTACCCGTATCCGCCCACGCAGTTTCCCGCGGCATCCCGCTCAAGACATGAAACGGTATCCTGACACTCCTGCAAACGCTGACTCGTTCCGGAGAGGAACGCATTGCCATACCCTTTCGTGAGACATTGCGTCGGAAATGCGGTAAGAACCCAGTTCGGATCAACGAGGTGGCAATACGGGTGTTCGCTATCGAGCGCGCCGTATTCATTACAATCGTCAAAGCGCCGGATTGCTTCTGCGAGCGTCACGCACCCCCCTGTACCGTACCGACACTTTAACTGGTTGTCCGGAGAATCCGCCGCCATTTCCCAACCAATCGGGATAATACGAGCCAAGCGCATCTTCCGAAGGTTTCCGGCACAAAAAGCTCGCTGTGCGCAACCGGGATCAAGATTATCCTTCGTTTGCGTGGAGGGAATGAGCTGCCAATCTTCGTTGATAAATCCGGAATCAATGGCCTGACGCACGGTCATGCGCCCATTCTTGCGGATCGCGGATTCGAATCCGCTGTCAATGGAACAGTTCCACTTCGTTCGATTACCATCCGGACACGCCAGCATCTCGCCCACGATATCTTGCTGCTCGGACGATGTAATATTCGGCGTAAGAATCTGGCTGTACTGAGAGGCGAAGATTTGCTCCGACCGTCCGGCCTGCGAGAGGAGCGGTGCGGCCCCGGACGTCAAAAGATCGGGGACCGTCACACCCACGGAACCGGATGAAAGGAGACCTTTCGTCAACCTTCCGAGAAGTCGCGAGACGAGGACATTGGAAAATGTGCTCGCCATCACGGTACCGATCTGCACGTACCCAATTTTGAATGCGTCGGCGAGCAGGCGCTCCGTCTTCATGCGCTGGATCGCATTCGGGTTCTCGATAAGCTGCTCCATGATATGCTCTTCCACGACCGAAGCCGGGGTTCGGATATTCCCCGTAACCAAATCCTCCACGCTTTTGAATCCACGGCCTTCGAGCCGATCCAAAATCCCGGCCTCTTTCTTCTCAGAGACGTAGTCGAAAAACGCCGTATGCAATCCGATGCCATACGCGAGATCGTTTCCTCCGACATTAAAATTACTCTTGATGTTATTCAACGCCACAACATTGTCCAATGAATCCGCGGTCGCCTCCCAGTTATTCACGACATCCGTCCAATCGCACTTCGCCTTTGGTCGCTTAATACCCTGAATCGCCAAATCCGGAATCGAAAGAGCGAACGCGAGATCAATAGCCTGAAACTGCGGAGGACGACACAAATTGATGCCGAACATGCCCTCCGTGAATTGCTCGGAAAACGTGCCGATGAATTCGCCGGCAGCATCCAATGTGATCTGCTTGGTATAATCTCCAAACTTCAATACCTCGATGAGCGGAGAGTTTCCCTTAAATCCGCTCGCCACCCACTCGGCGCTATCATAGGCCAACTGCTGTGCCGCGAGCGTAACCGCATTGAGAACGCCCATGTACAGCGGGAACATGATCTGAAAATCCACCCTCCGTTTGATTTTATCAATCTCATCAGCCAAACGCTGGTCCGTGCACCAGACTCCGACACCGCACGGAACGACAGTCGGCGTACCCGCAATTCCATCCGGAGATGACCCGTCGAGCACGACCGCTTTCGCCTGTGGGACAAAAGAAATCTCCGCGAGCGGTCCGACGAATGCCATCACGATGATCGTGATGGCAATAACGGATTTCCAAAGGAAAGAAAAACGGGAAGACATACACTAAGGAGTGATGGAGATAACAGAAGAAGTCGGCGCAGAATCGAGCATCGAAATATCATCCTCAGATGTCTCGCCCTCCGCAAACAGAGCCTGTGACGAATCGTATGCATCCAATAAATCCTGATCCGAATATCCGGCAAGATCGGTTTCTGAAACACCTTGAGACCGGAGGAATAGACGGATGGAAGCGGGGTTCCGATCCGGAACGATTGCCGGATCTTGGCCAATCACGCCACCTTCCATTCCAGAGGCGTCACCGCCGGACTGTCCCGCCGAAATGGCCTGCACGCACACTTGGCCTTTCGGGCAATTCGGATCCGTCTGATTTGCAATCTCGATATTATCCGGATCTCCGTCCGAATCCGTATCCGCGAGGTACGCCGATGTCTGGTAAAGGTTTGCCTCATCCCAATCCGAGAGCCCGTCTCCGTCCGTGTCCTTCCGTTTTGCCTCTTCGGCTTTCTCCTCATCCGTCTGGCCAAAAATCTTATCAAGCTCAAACAGTTGTTCAATCGGTGCCGTAAAAGGCATGATAATGGACCGGCGAATCTGTACAGCCGCGAGTGTTATGGCGATCGGCGCGCATAAGAGAAGAACGCACGCAAAAACTTTTTGTTCGCGCTTCATTGATCGCCACCAAACATGCAGACGGGTAAACAGATGGATATCTCCGCATGGAGCGGATACGAAAAGTATAGCATATGAGGGGCGCGGGCCGTAGGGCGCGGGGCGCAAAATTTCCCGCGATCCGTGCCCCGCGATCCGTGCCCTAACGTCCACAGTCAATCGATCTGCCGAAGACCCACAAACTCGACTTCCGACTGAGCCTGCCCTGAGGCTTTTGCGAAGGGACTTCCGACTGTATACTATCCCCGTATGACCACATCTCACTCCCCCATTCAAGAATGGAGCTCCTCCATGGAAGAAGGCCAGTTGAGCGTTGACGTATTCCGTGATAAACAGGATCTCGTCGTGCGATCAACGGTAGCCGGCGCAAAACCGGAAGACATTGATATTTCCATTCACGGAGACCTCATGACGATCCGAGGCAAACGAGAGGGGCAAAAAACCGCCAGCGAAGACGATTGGTTCTACAGGGAATGCTACTGGGGTGCTTTCAGTCGAAGTATCGTGCTCCCGTACGATGTCAAGGCCGACAAGGCGGAGGCGTCAATGACCAACGGCGTGCTCGAAATCCGCATTCCGATCCGCGATGCCGGAGAACGTAATATCCCGATCCGCATTAAAGAATAGTAGGGGCGGTTCGCGAACCGCCCCTACGATCCACGCCCAACGCCCTTACCATGACTCCTCTTTCCGCGACTGTCACCGCCATCGACCAGAATACCGTCACACTCCAATGCGCTGACGGCCAGATTCTGAAGCTACCGATCGAAGCTCTCGCGGGGAAGCCCGTGACGGGCACAGATATTGACATCATCGCCGCACCAAGGCGGGCGACCGATGCCGCCACGCGAGAACTCTCACGACATATCATCAATGAACTCTTGGGAAGAAAAGACGGGATTTAGTATTTGGCATTTGGGTTTTGGTATACAGATCTACAAAACCCCAAGTGCCAAACCCCAAAACCCTGCGCCCCCCTATGTCCAAAAAAAACCGATCGGATGAAAAGCCTCCGGAGAAGGAGAAAAACAAGGTCCGTGCGAAAGCCGCGATCGTCTGGACGCTCGTTGCGAGCGGAGCCGGAGCGGTCGTCATCGGCCTTGCGATCTTCGCCGCATGGGGATACGGGCGACTCTACGATCACCGCATTTTTCCGGGTGTGCGCATTCTTAACGTTCGCCTTGACGGCCTAACGGAAAACGAAGCGCGCATCGCACTTAACAAGGCCATCGATCAAGAGCTGAAAGATGGGCTTCGTTTTACGTACCAAGGTCGCGACATTACGGTCAATGCCGTCACGGTTCCGCAAGCGGGACCGGACGACGCCAGGGATCTGATCCGATATGAAATCGAGGATCCGATTACCCATTCCATGAAATTCGGACGCACGGGGAACATATTCGTTGACACATTGCTAAGGTGGCGAGCGCGTATCAAGCCGATCGCGGTTCCGGTAGAAATCGCCATCAATGAACCCGGGGTGCGCGAGGCGATCATCCATGCCACCGAGGACATCATGATGCCACCAAAAGAAGCGCAACTCACCATCACGTGGAATGCTCAAACGAAGAGCGCCGATATTGTTGCGACGGAAGCCATGAACGGTCGCGTGATCCGATTCGATCCGGCATTCGCAAAGCTTAAAACCCAAGCTGAACGACTTCGATTCTCCCCGATCACATTGACGGATACAGACACCACACCAACGCTCGCAAAAAAAGACATTGAACCGCTCATAAACCAGGCAAAAGCATGGGCAGAATCCGACCTCACCCTCGCATACGAAGGAACGAGCCACCCCATCGGGCACGACATGCTCTCAACGTGGATCATGGCGACATCCGTTTCCGGAGTCCCCTCCCTCACGATCGATCCGAACCTCTTCCATACGGACATTCGCGCACTCACGGATATTGAACAGGAAGGAAGGCGTGGTACGTTTACCATTGAAAACAGCATCATCATCGCCTTCCAGGCCGGAACGACCGGCTACCTCATCAATGACGATGCGAGCATTCAAAACATCGTCCGGGACATCGGAACCTCTTCAACGATCCCGCTCGTCGTGACGCGACAAGACGCCTCCCTCAGCGGAGAAGGTCCGGAACAGCTCGGTGTCAAAGAAATTATCGGCATTGGGCAATCGAACTTCGCCGGCTCTCCCACGAATCGCCGAAAGAACATCGAACTCGGCGTTGAGCGTGTAGATGGAACGCTCGTTGCTCCGGGCGAAGAGTTCTCCATGCTCAAAACGCTGGGTCCGGTCACGGCGGGAAATGGGTGGCTCCCGGAACTCGTCATCAAGGGAGCGAAGACTGTTCCGGAACTTGGTGGCGGACTCTGCCAAATCGGCACCACGGCATTCCGCGCTGCACTAAACTCCGGTATGAATATCACTGAACGGCGCAACCACAGCTACCGCGTGAGCTACTACGAACCGGCCGGAACCGATGCCACGATCTATGAACCGGCTCCGGACTTCAAGTTCATCAATGACACGAAACACCATATCTACATTCACGCGTACATCGTCGGAACGGAAATCACATACGAGTTCTGGGGAACGAAAGACGGCCGTCAGGTGACCGTCTCCGCGCCACGCATCTACAATATCGTGGGAGCACCGCCGAAAAAACTCATTGAGACCACGGATCTTAAGCCCGGTCAGACGAAATGCACAGAATCCGCCCATGCCGGAGCGGATGCCTCGCTCGACTACAAGGTGGTCTATGCGGACGGGACCGTGCATGAAGAAACCTTCAATTCCCACTACCGGCCATGGGGCGCGGTCTGCTTAATCGGCGTAGAGAAACTCTCCGAGCCGGAAACGCCACCAGCAGAAGGCTCCTCCCCGCCCGCAGAAGAAGGAGCGCCCGTCACAGCAAACTAATCATAAAAGAGACTGCCATAAGGCAGTCTTTTTTGCGGAACCCATCCCCGCCCGCAACGCCTTCGCAAGCTCGGCTTGCGTGGCGGGCGGGCCCGGCCCTTCCCTTCCGAGGCTTTTGCGAGGAATCACAGGGAAGGGAGCTTGCTATGAAAGGCAGTGCATACGTAAGAGAGTTCCCCTCCCTGTGAAACAGGGAGGGGTTAGGGGTGGGTTCGATTTACTCAAACGAAAAAGCCTCGAGCAATCCGTTCCCAAGAAATCTAGTTGTAGGTAAGAGCGAGTCCGAAGACCTGCTGCATCCTACGATTAGATCCCATGCTTGTCGTGGAAACGGATTGCTCAAGACCTCTTACCCCCAGCCTGCCCGCCTTGGTACGGCGCTCACGAGCGCCACGCCTCTGGCAGGAACCCAGATTCAGACGGTAATGGCGCAGTATAGCCGAAATCTACCATCCTGTCAAGCCCTCCTTCTTCGCCCCTCGAAATCCCCCAAAAAGGCGATAAAAAAAGCGCATGCGTTGTCGCTGCCCAAAAGTTCTACTGGGAGTTATACCCGAAGCCGAGACGTGCGTCAAGAGGTGGAAAAGGAGTCAAAACATCCGACTCACCGACTCATTGACTAACTCCCCCGTACGGGCACCCCGATGAACATCGGGACGCCCCTACTTCCCCTGTAACTCCCCAACCTCTTCCAGCCGAACCGAAAGGACTTTGGATGCTCCGTCATCGCCGAGCGTCACCCCGTAAATCGCGCTCGCCTGATGCATGGTCGTTCGATTATGCGTAACCACGATGAACTGCGTGGCAATCGCCCGCTCTTCCAAAATATCCGCATACTTCTTGGTATTCACCTCGTCGAGCGCCGCATCCACCTCGTCGAGCACGATGAACGGGGACGGATTCGTGGCCATGATGGCGCTGATGAGCGCGATGGATGTGAGCGCACGCTCGCCACCCGAAAGGAGGGCGATGGACTTGAGACGCTTCCCCGGAGGCGTTGCCTGGATGTCGATTCCGACCGCAGGAGCATCCGCCGGTGGCTGGATGACATTCCCCTCCTCATCAATCATCGGCTCCGGAGCAACCTGCAAGAGTGCAGCCTCCCCTCCGCCGAAGAGCGAACGGAATGTCTTGCTGAATTCGCTATTGAGGATATGGAAGGCCTGCTCGCTCTTGGTCCGAATCGTCTCATCGAGCTCCGTGATGACCGTATCCAATCCGCGAATGGCTCCGCGGAGATCTTCAACCTGCGTGGTCAAAAACTCGAAGCGCTCCTTGGTCTCCGTGTATTCTTTCTGCGTCGCCGGATCGATATTGCCGATCCACTCCAGCTGCGAACGGACGCGGGAAAGTTGCGGTAAAAGCGCTTCGACCTGGTCCACCCGCCCCGTCTCCTTCGCAAGCGCATCCAAACCGGATTCGAGATCCGGACGATGAGAACGGAGATCGGCGAGAAATGCATCGCGACGCGTCTCCCAACGCGCGAGCTCGACCGAAGCCTCGCTTGCCGCGTGTTCCGCCTGACGCGCCTCATCGCGCCGGGCATTCAACCGACGTTGCGTTTCAAACAAGTGCGCCCGCTTCCCCTCTTCCTGTGCATTCACGGCGGATATCTTCGCCTGAATGTCCTTCGCTCGAGATGAAAGCGCATCCGTCTCCATCGCGATCTGGCTGAGCGCGGCTTCGATCTCCGGATCCGTCTTCGGCACCGGAGCGTCCTCCATCACCGGACGTTGCAAACGCTGGGAAAAATCCGAATGATGCGCATGCAATTTTTCCGCGAGCGGCTTGATCTTTCCGATATCCGGCTTTTCCTGATTCAAATGACTGAGTAATTCGTCCAAATGCTTCTGCGACTTCTCGACGGCTTCGATGATCTTCGAAAACGAGAGGGGTGTACGCGTTTCGCGTTGCGCCTGCGCTTTCGCTTTCGCGATCTCGACCCGCGCATACAGCTTTGCCTGCCGTTCACGTAATTCCGACCGTTGTTCCGAAATATCTTCCAAATCCTTCCGAAGCTGATCTAGCTCAACGGACGGAGGCGTGGATTTCTCCATGCCGGCGAGCTCTTCCTGCATAGCCTTCGCTTCTGCGAGGAAAGTTGTTTCTTTTTCCCGCGCGACATCCACGCGGATCTTCACTTCGCCGATGTGTTCGGAAAGTTCGTGCCAAGAACCGCCGTAGTAGCTCTGCTCCAGGCGAACGCGATCCGCTTCGAGCGTGTCCCGCTGTTCCAAACGCTTTACCTGACGCTCGAGACTCGAAAGGCGTGGCGTAATTTCGCGCAAGAGAACCTCCGCCTGCGCCAAACGCTCACGCGAGGAATCAAGCTTCGAAACGGACTGGTGACGCTTGAGCTGGAACGGTCGCAATCCCGCAGCCTCATCAAAAAACTCCTTGCGCTCTGCCGGCGAGGCCGAGAGGACGGCATCCGCCATCCCCTGACCGATCACGCTATAGGTACGCTGTCCGATGCCGGACTGCGCGAGCAACATCGTGACATCCGAAAGCTTGGCCTGCTGACGATTGATCTCGAACTCCGACTTCCCGTCACGATATAACCGCCGCGTAATCACGATCTCCGCCGGCAAATCCTCCGCCTTGGAGGACGAATCCGACGCCGACTGCTCGGTCACGAGCATCATCGAAACTTCCGCGAATCCCGACCGCGCCTTGTTCTGCGAACCGGAAAAGATGAGATCCTCCTGCTTCTTCCCACGCAAAAGCTTCATGCTCTGCTCGCCCATCACCCACCGGATCGCATCCGCGACATTCGATTTTCCCGACCCGTTCGGCCCCACAATAGCCGTTACTCCCCGACGCTTGGATCCCTCCGGCGCGAACTCCAAAACCGTTTTCGTGGCAAAGGTCTTGAACCCCTGCATTTCCAAGCGCTTGAGATACATATGATGCGCATAGGTTAGCAAGAAAGTAGTTTAGGGTGTAGGGCGGTCGTGGCGCGGGGCAACACCACGCCCCCACCATCCATAAAAAGCAAGTGGCGCCCCCTCGAGAAGATTGAGGGGGCGCCGACGAGTGCACGCTTCTACACGCAGGAAGGATCAGAGCGACGTCGCTTCCCGATCCCGATGTTCAGACTCAGTCGAAGGAGGCGAGTCATCAGGAGTACCGGAATCCTCGGCGACGGAGAGGTGAAAGATATGATAGGCAAAAAGGTTCAGCAAGGGTTCATGTAGATCGAAAATCGGACGAACCTGCATCCCCTCATTCGGACCGCGTACGTATGGGGGAGAATCGCACTTCCAGCCATCCGTGAAAGAAGTTGGCGCGATACTTTCGACCCCCTCATTGAACTTGGCGGCCATGAGTAAATTACTCATCATGAAAGCGTTCCCATTTCCACGATCCAGCGCCTGAAGATCCTCGAAGAGGTCATCTCGCAAATCCGACCGACTTGTCCCCGGAAGCGTCGCGAGGAAGCGAAGAGT
>CAZWYJ010000036.1:0-11300 GCA_964638165.1 uncultured Gammaproteobacteria bacterium
CATAGCAAGCTCCCTTCCCTGTACTCAGGGAAGGGTCGGGGATGGGTGTCGAATGCCGTGTCGGGGATGGGCGCCGAATAATGAGTGTGCCTTTGTCGCGATTCTGTTCTCGTTGTATCATACAAGCTAATATGTCCGATCAGCCAATTTTTGAAAAGAAGAATATCCTCGTGACCGGAGGGGCCGGATTCATCGGTTCGTATCTCTGCGAGCGTTTACTCAAGACAGGGCGCGTGATCTGCATGGATAACTTCGTGACGAGCAGCGAGCAGAATATTGACATGCTCCTGAAGAATCCGGATTTCGAATTCATCCGTCACGACGTGAACCAGCCGTTTGATCTCGATGCATTCCCGGAGCTCGCTCGTTTTAAGATGAAGTTTCAGGGCGTGCAGGAAATCTATCACCTTGCATCGCCGACGAGTCCGAAGAAGTTCGACCAGTTCCGCATGCAAACGCTCTTTACGCATTCCATCGGCGTGAAGAATGTATTGGATACGGCCGTGAAGTATCGAGCGAAGGTTCTGCTCACCTCGAGCTCGGTTATCTACGGACCTCGTCCCGCGGACATGCACGCGTTTGAGGAGCATGAGACGGGAACGGCGGACACGTTTTCGCCGCGGGCGTGCTACGACGAAGGGAAGCGTTTTGCCGAGGCCGCCTGTTCGACGTATGCGCTCGTTCACGATTTGGACATCAAGGTCGCGCGCATCTTTCGTACGTATGGCCCGCGCATGCCGCTCTTTGACGGCCACATGATTCCGGATTTCATTTTGAATGCGCTTGATGGAAAGGCGCTGGAGATTTTTGGCGATGAAACGTTCCGGACGTCGCTCTGCTACGTGGATGATTGCGTTGATGGCATGATAAAACTCATGGAAGCCCCGAAGGGCATTGGTCCCATGAATATCGGATCGGATCAGGACATTCCGATCGTGGATGTGGCTCAGCGTATTTTGGAAATGACCGGATCATCCTCGAACATTTCGTTCGAACCGCCATTGGAATTCATGACCCAACTCGGATTACCGAGCATTGCGAAAGCCAAAGACCGTCTCGGTTGGCTCCCACTCGTGACGCTCGATGATGGGTTGAAGAAGGTGATTGATTATACGATCGCGCATAAGCACCTTCTCGCCTTCCGGCCAAAACAGTAGCTAGCATCTAGTAGTTAGGGGGGAGAGTCTCCTAGATGCTAGCTACTAGCTACTTTCCCCAAAATATCGTAAGCTCCCCTCATGCGTGTTTTTGCCGTTATTCCGGCGTGGAATGAGGCGTCGCGGCTCCGTGGCGTGCTTGAGACCGTCCGCCCGCATGTAGACGGCATGGTGGTGGTTGATGACGGTTCTGCGGATCGGACCTTTGACGTCGCGCGATCAGTCGGGGTCGTTGTTTTGCGACACGTTCTCAATCGCGGTCAGGGAGCGGCGCTTCGAACGGGGACGGAAGCTGCTTTGCGACTCGGTGCGGATATCATCGTGCATCTCGATGCGGACGGTCAGCACGATCCCTCGATGGTTAAAGCGCTCATCGCGCCTATCCGCGAAGGAGAAGCGGATGTCGTGTTCGGCTCGCGCTTTCTCGGGATTGATCCAACAGGCATGCCGAAAATCCGTCGTTGGTACTTCGGTCTTGCTCGCCTGTTCAATACCTACGCTGTAGGCGTCTCTCGTCGCGTCACGGATCCGCAGAGCGGAGCGCGCGCCATGTCCGCCAAGGCAGCGCGTGAGGTCGCCTTTCACCAAGACTCCTCGGCGCACTGTTCGGAGATTCTCCGTCTCGTCACCACGTCGAAGTTCCGATGGAAGGAAGTGCCTATCCACGTTCGGTATACCGAAGACACTCTTCGCAAGGGACAGAAGTTCACGGAGGCGTTTCGGATTCTGTGGCATCTCATTATTCGCAACACGAAGTGAGGGGCGTAGATCGTAGGCCGTAGGGCGTGGGAATTTCCTACGCCCCACGACCTACGCCCCACGACCTCATATGCCTATCCAATACCTCCTCGTTCTCGCCATGCTCATCGCACTCTCCGTTGTCTGGAAACGGCTGCGCGAAGGCGTGATCGGTTTTCGTGAAGCGATCCTGTGGTCCATTGTCTGGATCGCGGCCGGCGTTGTTGTGATTCTGCCGGAAACGACCTCTGTGCTCGCGCGCGTATTGGGTGTCGGGCGCGGGGTGGATGTGGCCGTGTATGCGGGCATCGTCCTTCTCTTCTTTTTGGTTTTCAAAATCTTCATCCACCTCGACCGTTTGGAGGCCAAGATGACCGAGCTCGTGCGTCACGATGCGTTGCGGGGACTGGAAGCGGGGGATGATTGTTGCGGAGGGAATTGCAAAGACGGCTGTTGTGATCAGAAAGAGGGAACTTCCGTATGAATCGAGTGCCGACCGTAGACGTGATCGTCGTGACGTGGAATCACGCGCGTTTTATGGACGCGCTCTTCGACGGATTTGCGCGCGTGGACTATCCGCGCGAGGCATTGAATGTCTACATCGTTGATAATGCGTCCACGGACAACACGGCGGACGCGATTCGCGCGCGCATGGATCGTGATGAGGATATGCCGAATATCTTTTTCCTCCCGCAGGAAAAGAATCTCGGGTTTGCGGGCGGGAATAATCTCATCATGCGAGAATCACAGGCGGACTACGTCTATTTACTGAATCCGGACGCGGCATTCGAAAAAGATACGCTCACGGAGATTGTCCGTATCGCAGAGGAGCGCAAGGATGCCGGAGCCTTCCAATCCGTGCAGGTTTTGGCGCAGGATCCATCGCAGATCGGGTCTATTGGCAATGCGATCGTGTTTACGGGCCATGGCTACTGCCAGGGGTATCATGATCCTGTGTCATCCATCCCGCAGGACATTCGTCCGATCGCCTACGCATCTGGTGCGAGCGTTCTCTACTGCACGGAGGCATTGCGCGAAGTCGGGTATTTTGATGAAACGCTCTTTGCCTATCACGAAGATCTGGATCTCGGCTGGCGTTTATGGATCGCGGGTATCGCGTCTCTCCTCGTTCCCACGAGCGTGGTTCGACACCATTTTGAATTCTCGCGCTCGATCAAGAAGTGGTACTGGATGGAGCGGAATCGCATCATCGTGCTCAAAACGCTGTATCGGATTCCGACCCTGATCCTGCTCGCCCCGGGCTTGATCGTCACGGAGATCGTCACGTGGCTGACCGCGATTCGAAAAGGGTGGTGGTATGAAAAGGTGCGGGCCATGGCTTGGTTCTTGAAGCCGTCCAGCTTGGCGTATCTCCTGAAGAAGCGGCAACAGGTTCAAAAAACGCGTATCATGAAAGACCATGAGATCCTTCAGATTTTTACCGCAACAATCGAGCATCAGGAAACGGATTCGGCTTTTATGGCGTATGTGGCGAATCCGCTGATGCGATTGTATTTCGTGGTCGTGAAGGGGATGATGTGGTGGTAGGGCTATTTTTCTTGGGAAAGGATTTCCTTTGCCTGTTCCGCGCTGTTTTTCGATACGAAAATTTTTATCCACCCAATAGCTCCAATGAGAAACGGATTGATTTTTGCCGCACCTTCGTCAATAAAGCAGGGGATACGTTCTGCTACGAGAGTAGCTTTGATGCGTTCCGCTTCAACGATGTCCGCGCATGTCGCGATGACGACGGGTTCTTGATCTGATTTAGGCATGCGCGGCAGGTGTTTTGGAGAGCATTTTTTTGCATCCAGTGAGAATCGTTTGTGACATTTTAGAAAAATGGCATTTAGAACAATTGCCCATCCTGATATCGCCAACGTTATTAATATGGATCCTTCGCCTAGACCGCCGTGGTATCCATATCGTACTAGAAACATGAACGCGTAAAGCGATGCCAGATAGTACAGACTTGATTGGCGAAAGTGATCGAAGATACTCAGTTTGAGTGGTTTCTCGAGTCTTATTATCAATAAATTAGCTGGCCAGAATAATAGAGAGCCTACTACGATGATTGATAGCGCGAGTTCGGGAGCTCCGACCAGTGTGATTCTGGAGAGGCCTACAGTTCGTTCCACTACAGTTATTATCAAAATAGCGCCCACGAGAACAGGGACGAAGAAAATCGCGTAGAGGAATGGAGATGCTATCTTCTTCAACATAGAGAGGGTTTGTCGGCTCGATATTTTCTATATTGCCACTTTTCCCCAAAAACTGCTAGGCTTCTCGGGAACTCCATGAATATCCTCCACATCTCCTGTATCGCCCCGCCGGATTATGGTGGCATAGGGCAAGTGGCCTTTGAAGAGGTCCGGCGTCTGCGTGCACGCGGGCATGAGGCCACGCTCATGGCTCCGGTTCGGCGTGCTTCATCTGCGCCCGCGGAAGATCCGATTGGCGTAAAGCGCCTCCCGACGATTTTGCGGTGGAGGAATGCCGCGGTGCTTCAGGGGATTGAGCGCTTCATTGGTGAGGCGGACGTCGTCCATCTCCACTACCCGTTCTATGGCACGGCGGAGACCGTGGCGCAGGCGTGTATTTGGAAGCGCAAGCCACTCGTGATGACCTTTCACATGGATCCGTCCGCACCATTCCCACTCGGGATCGCATTCGGTTTGTATCGTATGTTCGCGCAACCCGCGATCCTTCGGGCATGCAAGCGCATCCTCGTTTCCTCTCGCGACTATGCGGAGCATTCGTCGCTTCGTGGATTCCTCAAGGCGCATCCGGAGCGCGTCCGCGAGCTTCCATTCGGCGTTGACATGGAATCCTTCGAGCACGCCGTATCCTCCCGTGAACGGTTCGGTATTCCGGATGGTGCGCACGTCGTCGGATTTTTCGGCGTGCTTGATTCCGCGCATGCGTTCAAGGGTCTCCCATTCCTCCTCGAAGCCATGACGTCTTTGCCGAAAAACGTACATGCGCTCATTGTCGGGGGCGGGCATTTACTCGCCTCGTACCAAGAGCGCGCAAAGGCTTTGGGCATCGGCGATCGTTGCCACTTCACCGGACGGCTTGCGACTCGCGCAGACATCGGGTGCGCGCTCAAGAGCATGGATGTGTTCGCATTCCCGTCATACGGATCATCGGAGGCTTTTGGCCTCGTGGTCGCAGAGGCACTCTCGCTTGGCGTTCCGGTTGTGGCATCGGATCTTCCGGGCGTCCGAACTGTTGTCCGCGATCATGAGACGGGCATTCTCGTCCCGCCACGCGATGTTCCTGCGCTCACCAAGGGAATCCGCGAACTTTTAGAGAATGAAACGCTTCGTAAGGCGTATGCCGTGCGCGCAGCTGAAGATGCTCAACGCCGTTTTTCCTGGGATCATCACGTGGATGCGCTCGTGAAGGAGTATGAGTGTGTGGTTTCGTAGTTCGTATCTCGCATTTCGTATTTCGGGAAATGCAGAAGGTAAAATCATGTGCACGAGCGACTCGTGCTTTTTCGAAATACGAAATACGAATCCCGAAATACGGAATTGGACACCTTCCCGCATTTCTCCTAGACTTTTAGCAAGAAACTATGCGCGTCGCTATTTTGACGAACACTTTTCCTCCGGATGGTCGAGGGGGAGCGGAACGTATTGCGGCCTTGCAGGCGGATGCGCTCGTGGCGCGCGGACATGAGGTGCAGGTGTGGGCCGCACAATCATCCGATATCGTCGAGAGCGATCGCGAGGATGTCCATCGTTTCTCTTCATCGGCATGGCAGCTCGGAAGCATGAAGTTGTTTCATCGCTTCCTTTTTCATCTCATGGATCTTCAGGCGCATTCGCACGTGGTTGGTTCCATTCTCACGTGGAAGCCGGACGTAATCATCTCCCACAATCTCACGGGTTGCGGATTCCAGACACCGTCGAATATTCAGCGCCATGGCGTACGGTGGATTCACATTCTCCACGACGTGCAACTCTATGAGCCGTCCGGGCAAATGCGCGCGGATCGTCGGGAGCGTTTGTATGAGCGGATCTGGCGCGGATGGTGGGGGGCATTGCGCCACAGCGTGTTCGGAAAACCGGATGTACTCGTGAGTCCGAGCGCGTGGTTGCTCCGTGAACATCAACAGCATCACTTTTCCGGAAAGCGTGACGAGGTACTTCCGAATCCGGCTGAGATTGATTCGCTTGCCACGTCTCGAGCATTCCATCGGCCCGCGACCATGGTTTTTGTCGGGCGCCTATCAAAAGAGAAAGGGATCAGTATTTTTGCTGAGGCGTGCCGCCGTCTTTTGCATGATGGTTCCGTAAACCGCGTGATCGTGGCAGGGGACGGTCCGTGCCGAAAAGAGCTTCCGGTTGAACCGGAGATTGATGTTCGCGGCTCTGTGTCGTCCGAAGAGGCGCGCGCCATCATCGCGGAAGCGGATCTCTTGATCGCGCCATCGAGGCTCGCGGAGAATCAGCCCACGATCATCCTGGAGGCCATGGCAACGGGAACGCCGGTGATCGCCTCGGATACCGAGGGCGCGCGCGAATTGCTGGAAGGGACGGAAGCGCCACTCATTCCGTGGTCCGGAAATGCCACGAAGGCTTTTATTGAAACTGCGACCGCGCTTATCTTTGATCCGAAAAAATTGCATGCCATTTCGCATGCCATGGTTGACCGCGCCCGCGCCCGTCACGACGTGTCCGCGTACGGGGAGAAGCTGGAAGGGTTGATGGGGTGAACCCCACCCATCCCCGGCCCTTCCCTTGAAAGGGAAGGGAGCTTGCTATGAAAGGTAATGCATCTCTAGAGAGTTCCCCTCCCTTTCGAGTCCGCCTAGGCGGACGAGAAACAAGGGAGGGGTTAGGGGTGGGTGTTGATGCGAATGGAAGGGCTGGGGATGCAAAAGATGACGGGGTGGGGGTTCGTGGTGACGAGAGAAAGATCTGCGTCAGGATGACGAGGTAATGGACCTGAGAAGATCTAGTGTGTGCAATTTTCCCTTTGTCTGCATGGCTGTTCCTCCGAGTGATCGGATGAGTTCGCATGTCGGAGGACTGTCATCGATGCAGACAGCGTCTGTCGTGGAATCTCGAATAGGCTAGCTTGTTTCGGATTCCCCCTTCATGGGGCGAATGCCGAGGGATTTTTCTTCTTTATATTTTGCCAAAAGAGATCGAAGGAAAGTGTTCGATACCAGTCAATAAAAATGATTCTACCTCCTAAGCTCATACTTAAACACGGTCACTTTGCCCTCTCGGATTGGGAAGATACGGTCCGCGGATGCGCCGGCTTTTTCAATGAGCTCCGCAGACTTCCACCAGTAGTCATTCACCACGAAGTACACGAGATCAGACCCTCCGAGATCCCCGGCCTCTCTCATGGTTTCGCGCGACGGGTCATTGTAGCTGGCTGTGAGGAAGAGTTGGTAGAGGTCGCCGCCGGTCGGGATCGGGTAGAAGAAGACGTCGTTTCTCGCATACCTTTTGAATCCAAGGGTTTTGACAGCGGCCGCGCTCACGCTCTGGTTTGCGAGCACGGTGTAGTCCTCGCCATTCGCGTCTTCCTCAATGAGTTTGACGGCCTCGATATCCGCGGATCCCACGCTCCACCCCCGGCTCGGCGTCACGGCATCGTGGCGCGGGAGCGCGGCATAGCCGGTTCCGGCTCCGATGGTCCCGATGGCGATGAGCGTGATGATGGCGGAAAGGCGCGGGGCATTCCGCGCGCGATCCAAGAGGCGAGCGAGTTCCGGAAGGACGACCGGTATCAAGAGGAGGATCGCGACGAGCCAGAGCCGATCCGCGTAATTTCCGCGTTCGTAGTCAATGAGGAATCCGAAGTCTCCGCCAACCGAAAGGATGCCTGCGGAAAGCGCGGTCACGAAGGATGCGATGAGCCACGGGAGGAGGGGTGCGGGGCGCGGATCGCTGGGCGCGGAAAGGGAGCGGGGATGGGTGGCGGTGAAGGAGCGAATCGTTGCGGATGTTGCGATTGCGACGAAGAGCCACGGGAGGAGTTTTTCAATCCAGACGGATGCTTCCGGCCACAGGGCGTAGCGATTGCCGACCCACGGAATCCATGAAGAGAGGAGTGGTTGCCATCCGTTCCACGAGAAGATCGCGCCCGCATTGAGTGCGACGCCTGTAGACGATCCGAGCGAGGCCGCGAATCCAAAAACGAGCGGGACAGAAACGCCTGCACCGATCGCGCAGATGATCGCGAGCATGGTTCGCCATCTGGACTCGCGGTGATAGATGACGGATGCCAGGACTGCTCCGGCAATCGGAAGGCCGATGAGCGGGTGCGTGAGCACGCACCACGCGGCAATGAGGAGTGGCGCGGTCGGGTGGATGCGTTGTTCGGATACGCCGATCGCGAGGATGAGGGCGGAGATGCCGAGCACGGTAGCGAATCCGTGTGGCGTGGTGGCGATGAGCGCCGTGAGCGGAATCAGGAAGGCTCCGGCTATGAGTGGCATGCGCGATTTTGCTGATGTTGCCGCGAGCATTGCGAGCGCGAGGAAGAGCGGGGCGCAGAGCGGAACGAGCCAGCGATCAATCAGCGCCACATCGAGATCCGCAATTCGCGCGATCCACGTCGTGAACACGTACTGCCCCATATAGTACGGCGGATGCGGAAGGAGCGTTCCGGTCGTGGCGAGCACGCGCTCGCCGGCAACGTGCAGGAAGCCGTCAAATCCGTATCCGATGGTGTAGAGGAGTGGCGTGAGGCAGGTGACGGATGCGATGGCAAAGGCGCCTTGGAGTGTTGTCATCGTGGACGACCGAATACGCCACGCGCTCGCGACGAGGAGCATCCATTGCAGGGCGATGAGCGGGAGCGTCCAGATCGGCATGAGTGGCCATGGCGTGCGGATTGCATCCGCGGTTCCGACTTTATGCGCTGCGGAGAGGATGAGGAGCATGACCGCGAATGAGAGGCCTACGGACGCGATTGCGAGAACGCGCTTCCTGGTCGGCAACCTTTCTTCGTCTTCGCGCTTATGCGCGCGCGGATGCGGTTCGATGCATGCGCACCAGACGGACGCGATGAGGAGGGAGGTGGCGATCGGAATGAGATGCCCGTATCCGTTTAGATTCAGTCCGGCATAGAACCAGATGCCACGCACGAGCATGATGAGCGCGGTCGCATTGAAGATGCCGAAGATGAATTGGGTCGCGCGATGTCGCGACGGGAGCAGGAGCGGACCGATTTCCCAGCCGAGGACGAGGATGGCGAAGATGGCCACGAATGATTCGGCCATGGATGGCAGGCCGACGAATGAGAGGATGAGGAGGATGGTCGCGCCTCCGGCGATCGTACGGGCGTTCTTGTTCCGGATATTCATGAGAGGAATCCTAGCACAGGGAGTCGGAAGTCGGGAGTCGGGAGTCGGGAGTCGGGGGATAGGCCTTTAGGGAATTACGGAATGACGGGAAGAGGTTCTTTGCCTTTCCGTCCATAAACCGCTACGCTATTTGACACAAATTGAATTTCTTATGGAAATTAACACTACGTTTTCAAGGGACTTGATCAAAGGTAGAATCGCCGAGGTCATTTTTGAACAAATGATTCGTGAAGAGAAGCAATACACGGTCATTCCGTTCGGATATGAGCATACGATGCCCATGCTTACGCAATACCGGGACTGCGCACTCATACCGAAGATTATAGATAACATCTCAGAAGCACCTGACTTTGTTCTCATTTCCGATCCAGATAAAACAAAAGTTTATCTTGTAGAGGTCAAGTATCAGACTGTTTTTGATTTTGCGCGTATCAAGCAATATGCAGAAGACCTAACGCGACGCTGGGAACATCCTTGGATTTTTGTTGCGACCCCGGAGATGTTCTATTGTGGCCTTTGTAAAACCGTTTGTGATGAAGGTGCTATCAAGCCATTATCCGAAGGCTGGGTTGCGCCTGAACGACAAGAAGCATATCTTGAGTTACTGAATGAATTTCGGAGGGGTTGATATGTAGAGGTGGTGCAGTAGGGGGGCGCCCCGTACGGATGCCAGTCTTGCCCTCCCGTCCGCGATCCCGTACGCTATCCGCGTATGCTTCGTTTCCTGCGAAAGATCACGCCAAAGTGGATTTTGAGCCTCTATCATGGCTTTTTATCCTGGCTTGCGGCCACGTGGTATGGAAATCCGAGCAGACGTTTGATCGTCATCGGAGTCACGGGGACGAACGGGAAGAGTTCGACCGCGTATTTTTTGGCGCATGCGCTTGAGGCAGCGGGCGCGAAGACCGGGATGACGAGCACGGCCATGTTCAAGGTGGCGGATCGGGAGTGGACGAATGCCACGAAAATGACCATGCTCGGGCGTTTTCAGTTACAGAAACTCCTTCGCGAGATGGTTGATGCGGGGTGCGCGTACGCCGTGGTCGAAACGTCGTCTCAGGGAATCGTTCAGCATCGGCATCGGCACATCGCGTATGACGGGTGTGTGTTCACGAATCTCACGCCCGAACACATCGAAGCGCACGGCGGATTTGAAAACTACAAGCGGGCGAAAGCGAGTCTCTTCTCGTTCGTCGCCTCTCTCCCGTTAAAAGTGATTCACGGAACGGGGATTCCCCGCATTGCGATTCTCAATCGTGATGATGAGCATGCGGAGGACATGGCGTACGCGTGGGGGAGTGGCAAGGTCGTTTGGTACGGAATGGGTGAGAACGTTTCGCGTCGAGCCTCGAACGTCCACATTGAGCCAAATCGCGCGTTGTTCGACGTGAATGGTCAGCGCTGCGTTTTGCGTACGCCAGGAGAGGTGATGGTCTATAATGCGCTTGCGGCGTTGACGACGGCCGAAGCCTATGGCATTTCGATGAGCGAAGCAATCGAGAGCCTCTCATTGCTCAAGGCGATGCCCGGGCGGTATGAATCCATCAATGAGGGGCAACCGTTTACCGTGATCGTGGATTATGCGTATGAACCCGTTGCGCTGGAAAAGCTTCTGGCCTTCGCTCGGACATTGAAACAGGATGGTCGCATCATTCACGTCACGGGGTCCGCAGGGGGAGGGCGCGATGTGGCACGTCGGTCCGTGATCGGCGAGCTTTCCGCGCGCGAGGCGGATATCACGATCGTGACGAATGAAGATCCGTACGATGAGGATCCGATGGCGATTATCACGCAGGTTGCGGATGCTGCGGCAAAAGCCGGGAAGGCTGACGGCACAACGCTATTTCGCATCTTGGATCGCGAAGAGGCTATTCAGAAGGCGGTTTCGCTGGCTCAGCCGGGTGATGTCGTTTTGATCACGGGCAAGGGGAGTGAGCCGGTTATGGCGGTAGCGGGAGGGAAGAAGATTCTTTGGGATGACCGGGAAGAGGTCAGAAAGGCTTTGGGGAGGTAGGTAGTAGGTGGTAAGTGGTAGTAGGGGCGGTTCGCGAACCGCCCGTACGTGGTAAGTG
>CAZWYJ010000037.1:0-10821 GCA_964638165.1 uncultured Gammaproteobacteria bacterium
CCTACGACCTACGACCTACGACCTACGACCTACGACCTACGACCTACGACCTACACTCTATTCTAAACCTCGATCCTCATCTATAATCACTCTCATGTTGCGACTCGAAGAGGTATTACAATTGAAAGATGGGGAAGAAATTCGGCTGATCGTGAAGCGTCACGCCATGACTCTTGTTCCGGCATTGCTCGGATCTCTCGTCCTCCTCGTCGGCCCGTTCTTTTTTCTCTTTCCGCTTTTCCGGACGGGTCCGACGGGCATTATCGTCTTTGCCGCCATGGTTGGGTCCGGCCTCTTGATCGCGTGGCGCTCGTTCGCCATCTGGGACGGGGACGCGTGTCTCGTGAGTACGCATCGCATCATTCGTGTTTTGCAGACCGGATTATTCGCGCGCGTGGTGACCGAAGCCGGTGTTGAGGGGATTCGCGATGTCTCGTGGATGAAGAAGGGGCTTTTTGGGAATCTGTGGAATTACGGAACGGTCATTATCAATGTTTCAAGCGCGCCACAGCCCATTGCCTTCTCGGCTGTTCCGGATCCGAAGCGGGTTCATGCGCTCATTACGGACATGATGGATCTTGCCAAG
Organism: uncultured Gammaproteobacteria bacterium; assembly: GCA_964638165.1. Classification (GTDB taxonomy): domain Bacteria; phylum Patescibacteriota; class Patescibacteriia; order 2-12-FULL-60-25; family 2-12-FULL-60-25; genus 2-12-FULL-60-25. Next base: position 587 of record CAZWYJ010000037.1, read on the forward strand.
ATGCGCGGATCAAAAGGGATTTCTCAAGAACGCTTGACGAAGGCGGATCGCCTCAAGAAGATGTTGGAAGGATTGAGCGAGGAGGAGCTACGCGCTCTGGAGCGTACAGTTGTCCGTGATGACCGAGAACAGACGATTGACCGCCTTTTCCAATCCTCCAAGGGGGAGACGCGTCACGAGGAAGAGATTGGCGTGCCGGAGCTGTCGGATACGGATGAACGCGAGCTGTCCGTGAAGAGGATTACCGTAGCGTCTCTCAAGGAAATTCATGATTGAATATGCATGACCGCATGCGCACGTTCTTGTCACGATGGCCGTTCATGTTGATCGGGAGCTTGCTATTGCTCGTTTTTGTGGCTGTGGCAACGATTCGGGAAAGCTATCGGGGCTGGCAGGTTGATCAGGAAATCAAGGCGCTCGAAGCGCAGGCGGACGAACTCGAAGGCCGGAATCAGCGTCTCTTGGAAATCGCCCAAGCCCTGCAGTCCCCGGAGCGCTTGGAGGTTGAGGCGCGGAAGCGTCTTGGTATGCGCCAGCCGGGCGAGAGCGTGACCGTGCTGAACGGTTTTGTGGCATCCGGAACGAATGAGGGCATCTTCGCTATGACGGTCATTGAGGAAAAACCGATTGTGACGCAATCGAATCCGGAGCAGTGGCTCAATTACTTCTTCCATCCAGATAAACTTTCTTCTCTATGAAATCTCTGTGGGTCATTCTCGGCATTTTCGTTGCGGGGGCATGTGCGATCGCGCTGTTCGGCACCGGACTTTTTTGGCACGCGGTGTACGTTCGCCACTGGGAGGATCCGATCGTGATGCGCGTTGCCGAAGTTATTCCGCTTCCGGTGGCGCGCTTTAATGGTTCGCCGATCCTTCTTCGTGAGTACCTTGCGGACATTGAGAGCCTCAAGACCTATCTTTCGTCCGCAGAAGCGAAAGAGGCGAACCTTTCTCGCGCCATCACGGACGAAGATCGTAAGCAGGCATTAGAGCGTCTCTTGCGCGAGGCTGCGATTCAGGAAATGGCTACGGAGCGGAATATCACGCTTTCGGACGAAGAGATCCAGATGGCGGTCCAGAGCGAGTTCATGGCGACCGGTGGCGATCAGGCGGCGTTTGAAACGTATCTGGAAGAGATCTTCCACTGGACGCTTCAGGATTTTGAAAAACACATCGTGCGGCCGGTTCTTTTTGAGCGGAAGCTGGCAACTTCGTACGCTGAGGATCACGGCGATGATCTTCAGGTCGTGCAAACGTTTATTGACGAGCGTATCGCAAAAGAGGATGTAGCGAGGTATGTGAAATTCTAAAACAGTTGATTGGCCCGCCCGCCAACGCCTGAAGGCATAGCCGATGGCGGGCAGGTAAGTGGTTGATCAGTAACAAAACACCCCGATGTCCATCGGGGTGTTTCTGTCTGGAGCCAGCTCCGGGATTCGAACCCGGGACCTCTGCTTTACGAAAGCATTGCTCTACCAACTGAGCTAAGCTGGCCTACTTCCTAGGACCTGTTGAAAAAGGCGACTTCCTTGCGCTTCGGTCGTGAATCCATTCACCGTATTCGTCATACGCCTCATGGATTCGCTCCCTCCAGCGCTACGGAATTCATCCTTTTTCAACAGGTCCTTGTTTCTTGCATTGGGAATGTGTGGAGCGGGTAGGGGGAGTCGCCCGGCATCCGCCGGGCGCCCTGCACATGCAGGGCGAACCCTCTCACTAAACAACTATCGGAATCACCGACGATCGCTTGTTGGAGCGGGTAGGGGGAGTCGAACCCCCATCTAATGCTTGGGAAGCATTCATAATAGCCGCTATACGATACCCGCCTGCGCTTCGCTTCGGCGGGCACCGCCCGCCTTAGCGTGTCCTTCGGACACAGGCGGGCAAGCCCGCGGTGCCAAGGGATGGTGGAACCGGGTTTTTATGCTCGGTTCCGTGTCTTTAGGGTTGGAAAGTTCCTGCGCATCCAGTATGATGTTCCGGTACTATGCGTGCTTCCACAAGAGGACTTGTAGCGGTGATGATTCTACTTTCATTCACCGTTGGCGTCAAGGCGGTTTCTGCCGCGACCAGAGTGGCCCATTTGACCCTTGATGCCGGATTTGTGGGAAGACCCGTGCAATTAGACCTCTTTGATGGGGAGGTTTCCATCTCGTGGGACTCCGAAGCGCTCAAGGCGCCTACGTTCCTCGTGGTCTCCGTGGAGGATGTGGATACGTCCGAACAAACCGGGATTGCGTCTTCATCCCGCATTGCCGGGAATACGGTTCGGATGTTGTTTTCGGATGGCGGAGCGATCAATCTTGAGAAGGGGGTATTTGTGATTCGTGAGCGTGCGCTCACGCCTCCGGCATCAACGGAGCGCCCGGTCGTCTTTCTTCGGAATGTATCTGATCCCATTCAGGGAACTTTTAGCGACGTGTCCGTGACGTACCGCGTTCCGGCGCGAGCGGATCTTTCAATCACGCCACGATACGAAGAGGGGATCATGCGTTCCGGTATGGCGTCGTGGTATCGCTACAAGAATTGTCTTTGTGCCGCATCTCCGGATGTCCCGAAAGGAACGAAGTTGAAAGTTTCGCGCCAGGATGATCCGTCCCGTTTTGTGATCGTGACCGTGAATGATTATGGACCTGATCGGCGTATCCATCCCGAGCGCGTGATTGATTTGGATTATGTCGCCTTTGCGAAGATCGGTAATCCCCGCGGTGGCGTTCTCGCGGTGAATGTTGAGAAGGTTGAGTAGGAAGGGCGTAGATCGTAGGTCGTAGGGCGTGGGAAATTCCTACGCCCCACGCCCCACGCCCTATGTCACAGATGTGACGATAGCCTCCCAGTTCCGTCTTATGATCAAGCTTCACAATGTCTCAAAAACGTACCATCCGAACATCCAGAGTCTACGGGATGTGACTTTGGATATCGGACAAGGAGAATTTGTGTCCATCGTGGGGGCAAGCGGAGCCGGTAAGACCACGCTCGCCAAGCTTTTGATCGCGGAAGAGCGTCCGACGCGCGGAAAAATTGAGATCGGCGGATGGGACATTACGAATATTCGGAGTCGCGAGGTTCCGTTTTTGCGGCGCCAAATTGGGATCGTGTTTCAGGATTTCAAGCTCTTGCCGAAAAAAACAGTGTACGAGAACGTTGCGTTCGCGTTGGAAGTCGCGGGGGAACCCGGACGCCGAATTCGGGATATCGTGCCACAGGTTTTGAAGATCGTGGGTCTTAACGAGAAGCACTACCGGTATCCGCGCCAGCTTTCGGGGGGTGAACAGCAGCGTGTGGTTATCGCGCGCTCTCTCGTGCATCGCCCCAAGGTCATCCTCGCGGACGAGCCAACGGGAAACCTCGATACGCTGAATACGCAGGATATCATTGACCTGCTTCGAAAGATCAATGAGTTTGGTACCACAATCGTACTCGTCACGCACAATCGTGATGTCGTGAACTCGCTTCGCCGCCGCGTGATCACGATTGCGGACGGAACGATCGTTTCGGATCAGAAACACGGCAAGTACCTCATCACCTCATAACGATGTATGAAGCCTCTCGTGAATAGCCGACGTATTTTTGCAGCCGCTTTCCAGAACATTCTTCGTAATGCATGGCTTGGAATTGCAACGATCGTGGTCCTCGTGCTGGCGCTTACGTCCGTGAACCTCCTCGTGGGTATGAACGTCCTCATCGGGAATGCCGTGGGCCTGCTTGAGAAAAAGATTGATGTCACAGTCTTCTTCAAGGAGACGGCGAATGAGGCGCTCGTGACGCAGGCGAAATTCTTTTTGGCGGAGTTGCCTCAAGTGCAGTCTGCTGAAATCTTGCAGGCGGATGCCGCGCTTGAGCAATTCCGTTCCTTGCATGCGGGAGATGCGGAAATCATTTCCGCTCTCGACGAGCTCGACGCGAATCCGTTCGGCGCAACCATGCGCATCGTCGCGCGTCAGCCATCGGATTACCCGTTCATCATCGAAACGTTAAAGAATCCTCAGTTTACGGATGCGATCGAATCGAAGACGTATGACGATCACGCGGACGCGATTGCGAGCGTGCGAGCGATCGGGGATTACGCTCGAAAGATTGGCACGATCCTGATCGCGGTTTTCTCGTTGATCGGCATGCTCATCGTCTTTAATTCCATCCGCGTCGCCATCTACACGCAACGCGAAGAGATTGGGATCATGCGTCTCGTGGGCGCGAGCTCCGCATTCGTCCGGGTGCCGTTCGTCATTCAGGGCGTGATTTTGGCGGTTATCGCATTGGCGATTTCCGCGGTTTTTGTCGCGATCGGGATCGCGTGGATGGATCCGACGCTCACGGCGATGTACGGAGGTGATCCGGGATTACGGGCGTATTTTGCTCGCGACTGGCTACGACTGGCCATTATCGAAGGCGGAGCGCTTTCATTGCTCATCGGGGTTACGAGTTGGCTGGCTGCGGGAAGGTATCTCAAACGCTGATATGTCTCGCGCAACCGGAAAGGGGCTTCCGCACGCGATATCCGAGGATCCGATTTCGGATTTTTCTCATTTTCGAAATACGTTGATTGATGCGATCGCTCCATTTTGCATCGGTACGCTCGGGATGCCGTCCACATGCGCTCGGCCATCATCCTCATGCGATGGTGATGCTGATGTTGGTATTGGACGCGAGGCGTTCTGTGATACGCGCGGATTCGCGGATCACGCCTCTCTTTCCGATGAGGCCGTGGCGCAGATGATTGGAGCATCTTTACCCCGATCATGGTTTGCTCGTGGCGGAGTGCGTTCCATTCGGGCAGAGTCTGGGGAAGCAATCGGTAACACTCCTCACATCACGCATGTCCGCGTACGGCGTGATGAGGACGGATCACACTTCACGGTCTATCCGAAAGACGTTTCCCTCTCCGATCTCATGCGGTCGCTTTTCCGCGCGATCATTCGTTCCTCGGACTGGCGCGCCCCGTTCTATGAGCCACGTGTTGGGCAAGAGCTCGCGCGTCTCATGCACGCGCGCATTTCATCGCATGATCACGCGCCATTCTCTTCTGTCGCATCGCTACCTTTTCATGATCACGATGCCCGCGCACGGCAGTACTGGACGGAATTGCTCGCGCTCGCTTTTTCCATAGATGCCTCGGATGAACAGGAGTGGTCGGAGGCGCTCGCGCACTCGCTTTCCGCGCATCGTATCGCGGATGCTCATCGGGACGCTTTGTCCGGCGTTCGCCTTGATATCGCCACGATTCGCCGAATGCGCATGCTCATTGATCCGGATTTCGAGCCGTGGAACGCGGCGCGTCTTCGTACGGACTTCTTGCATCGCGCCGTGCGAGCATCGTACGCGGAACGGGCGGAATCCTGCTTGGCTGTTTTGCCGGACGATGTTCGCTCATCATTTGCGCTCGGCATTGACGCGATTCTTCACGGCCAGACGCCGTCCTCATCCGATCTCATCCGCCCCCCGTCTTCCGATGTTGTCGCGTCTTTTCCTTCGGACGCGGGATACGGGTTGATGATCGCGGATCGGATTCATCGCGAGCTCGCAGATTGCGCGAGACTGGATGGTGAGATTCATTCGCCGTCCGCGCACCCGTCTCTTCTTTCATTGCATCGGTCTTGTCAGGAACTTGCGCCAATCCTCTCGCGTCATTCCTCCGATCTTCGGCAACGCTTTTCGGAAGCGGTTGCCGTGCGGGATCCGTCATCGAGCACCCGTCATCTTCTATGATCCGTTTCATTTTTGATGCCGATCGGCATTTTCTCGCTGAGGTCGCCATATCCGGAGGCGCATGCACGAGTATTCGTCTTGCTGACGCGCATACACTGGAATCGTATCTGGACGAATGGCAGGCCTGCGGAATTCCTTCGCGCGTGGAGGTGGGGGAGCATGATGATTTCATGATCGGCATCGAGCGCATCGGGATGCATGATCCGCGTTTTGATTCAGCGCTTCGTTCGTGGCTTTTGGAACACGGGTATCTGGTCGCTTCGATCCCTGAATCATCTCTTCCGACTTGGCACCTTGCGCTTCAGGCGCCCCTGCATGACGCGGACCTTTTTGAGATCGCGCATCTGATCGGCACTTCTTCTCAAAAGCGGTTGGAGCTTTTGGAGGAAGCATTGCGTACATCGGTGGTATCATATCAGCAAGATTCGTTGCGACGTTCCATGTCGCTACCCGTATGATGCTTTCTCTCTCCATTGCGTTCCTGGGTCTCATCTGCATTGTGAAAGGTGCGGATTGGTTCGTGAATGGTGCGGCATCCATGGCGACGCGCCTGAACGTGAGCCCGATCGTCATCGGTTTGACCGTGGTGGCGTTCGGGTCTTCATTGCCGGAGCTCGTCGTTAACCTCATGGCGTCGTTTCAGGGCACGTCCGGTCTCGCCATCGGGAACGTGATGGGTTCGAATATCGCGAATATTCTCCTTATCCTGGGCGGGACGGCATTGGTGACTCCGCTCGTGTTACGGCGATCTACGGTGTGGCGCGAGATTCCTCTGGCGATCCTTGCGGCCATCTTGGTGTTCATGATGGGGAATGACGGGCTTTTTGTGGGGCGCTCCGAGAGTATTCTGGATCGTATTGATGGCATGGTTCTGATCTGTTTCTTCTTCGTCTATCTCTACTATACCTTTGGTATCAGTCGAAAGAGTACGAAGATGGATGCGTATAAGGAGCTTCCATGGCTCACGTCATTCGGTTTCATTATTCTCGGCATCGCTGCTCTTTATTTCGGTGGCCATTGGACCGTGGCCGGGTCTTCGGAAATTGCGCGCGTTTTCGGGTTGAGCGAAGCGTTCATTGGTTTGACGATCGTCGGCGTCGGTACGTCATTGCCGGAGTTCGCGACGACATTTCTCGCCGCGCGTCGCGGTCACGCGGATCTCGCCATTGGGAACGCGATTGGCTCGAATATCTTCAATATCTTTTGGGTGCTCGGAGTGAGCGCAACGGTTCTTCCGCTTCCGTTCAATCTGGAAAACGGATTGGATGCGTTTTTTGTAGTCGCGGCCTCCATCCTTCTTTTTTTGGTCATGTTTATGGGGAAGCGGCATACGCTCGGTCGCTGGGAGGGCCTCATGTTCATTGGAATTTATATCCTGTATCTCGTTTTCCGTTTCCGGTTTTGAGGGCTTCGGGATATCGCACGTGGGCTCCCCTCGACTCCCTCGGGTGCGCTCGGTCGCTCAGGGCGGGGGCTTCTCACCTACTTTTCTTGATTCAAGTCCGAGAATCAAAAAATCTCGAGGTTAGCTCGAGATTTTTTTGGCTCGGGGACGTGGGCTCGAACCACGATTCACGGCTTCAAAGGCCGCTGTCCTACCATTAGACGATCCCCGAATATGAAGATGTAGATCGTGGCCTGCTCGTTATCCGTTTCGAGTGCACTTAGTGCCAGACGAGGATCCGCGCTCTTCAGGATTTGGAGCTTACTTGATTACGCGATTTTTTTCAAGGCGAACTACGTCCAATAAAAAATTGTTCATAATCATTCGCGAATTTATGCGATTATTTTTTTCGCCACCACCAGTGCCTCTTCTCTCGTCCTGATCTCTCCGCGGTCGCGCGCCTCTTCGACGGCGCGGATGATCTCGCCCATACGCGTCCCGGGTTTCATGCCTAATGCGATAAGGTCTCGTCCTTGGATGAGCGTCTTCGTCGACTCTTCGTCTAAATGTCGAGCCTCGACGGTCTCTCGGAAGATTCGTCCGACTTCATACGGCTTCGTCTGCGCTTCAGGCGTGGCCCTCCCGCGCGAATCCGCCTCTGATGCGGCGATGAGCACGTGCCATGATACGGGATGGATGCGACGGAGGAGCCGACGGATCGCATTCGCGTACTGGTCTTCGGTCATCCGGCCCTTTTCGAGACCAAGCGTATGCGCGGAGGGTTTGAGATGCTCTTTTGCAATAGCGACGGCTGCTTGCTCGATCTCGGATGCGAATGCCCAGTGCGCAAAGAGCTTTTTCGTCGGTTCTTCCCCGGCTTCTTCGTGCCCGAGCGATCGCAGACGTCCGTCCTCGAGCTTCGTTGTCGCGGGCTTTCCGAGATCGTGGGCTAGTGCGCCGAGCATGACTTGGAGCTGTGCTGTTTCATCGAGGCCACGATCCTTCTGGCGGATGATCGTGGCCGCGGCATCAACGACCATCATCGTATGCGTCCATACATCTCCTTCAGGGTGCCATTCCGGTTCCTGCTTTGTGCCGATGAGCGCGTGCAACTCCGGGTATTCGCGCTCAATGATGCCCAGCTCTCTGGCGAGCTCGAACCCGACGGAGGGTCGTTCTGATTTGAGAACGAGTTTTTTGATTTCTTCCGTGACGCGTTCTTTTGGGAGTTCGTCCAAATCTCCCCGTTCAACCATTTCACGAAGGAGCTTGAATGTTTTTGGATCCGTCGTAAGATCCATGCGTGCCGCGAACTGGAGTGCGCGATACACGCGGAGGGGATCGTCTTGAAAACGGGTTTCGTCCGTGACTCTTAGAATGCCGTGGCGCAGATCATCGAGTCCGCCGAACGGATCAATGATCTCTCCGGTGAGCGGATCGCCGGCTAAGGCATTGAAGGTGAAGTCGCGCCTGCGCGCCGCTTCCTCGACCGACATCGTCGGGTCGCCGTTAATGAGAAATCCCTTATGGCCTTCGCCGGTTTTTGATTCGCGACGGGGGATGGAGATGTCGAAATCAAGCCCTTCTCCGAGTGTGATTTTGTAGACGCCGAATGCGCGCCCCACGGCATTCACGCGGCCTTCAAAGATCTGTTGGAGGAGTTCTTCCAGTCTCTCCGGAGAGATGCCGTAGATTTCCATGTCCGCGTCTTTCGGGTGTTTGCCGATCATGGCATCGCGCACGAATCCGCCCACGATGAGCGCGCGCGGTTCCGTATTCGGGCATGCCGGATCCGGTGGGACGGAACGAACGGTGCTCGCGAGCTGATTTGCTGCCCGCAAGAGTTCTGGATCTTGCGCGAAGAGGAGATCTCGCAAGGCCTCCGGAGATTCAGGAATATCGTATGCGAGCGCCATAGTTTCCTTTTTTTGCTATGGATGTTCTGGGGAAAAACTCATAGGAGAAATCATAGCAGGGCGAGAGGATGAGGGGCAAATGGTCTCTGGGTCTCATTTGCGGTTTTTTTTCTTTGCGGGTATGGTGCTTTTGCGCTCAACCATAAGATTCCAAACAGACCTTAAGGAGGTGGTCTATGACGCAGAGCCGATTTTCCCGTCTCACGCAAGCGGAGTTCGAGCGCATCTGCCCGATTCTCAGACGGGCGGTCGCGGCATCCCGTCTTGTCCCTGATGGGGAATTTTCAAAGACGGTTCGGCCCTTTTGGGTTGAGGCCGTCGAAGCGCTCCTTCGACTTCATGCGAAGCCGGAAACGGATATTCGACGCTTTCTTCGGGCGCCGATGGCTGAGCAAAGCGTCTTTCAGGCGCCTGCCGGCATGACATTCGAGCGTTTTGTGGCAATTCTTCAAGCCGCAAAACAGGAGAGTCTCCGTCCTCCGTCCGGAGCCGCAAAGATCGAATCGCGCTCATTGTCATCTTGTGCGGATGCGGATGTGGTTCTCCCACGCCCTCCGCCCGTTCCGCACTTCTCCCGTCCGCCCGGGTCGCCCCATCCGCCCGCCGATGGCCATGGTGCGCAAAAACCCTCGCGTTCCCGGTGGCCATGGAGGCGATAGCCGGTCTTTCTTCCTTGATGCGATATGCTATTTTCGTCTGACGCCCCCGTGTCTCCATGGGGGCGTTTGACTTTTACCCCTTCTTTTTTTGGCGTTTTTAGCGTATCATGATCCTATATGCGTTTTGAGCTGACGATCCGGGCATTGGAAGAGATCGGAGCCTACGAGGCATCGTTCGCATCGCTTCAAGGGTTAAAGATTGATATCGCTGATCACGATCGCGTTTCCGACCCCGTCGTTTGCGCCGGATGGGTTCATGAACGCTTCCCGAAGGCGGATATTTCCGTTTGCGTCTCCGCGAGGCATTGCGCGGAATCAGGCGGGGATACGGGCCGTGCAATCTTCCGAAAACGGATCGGCGATCTCAAGAAGCAGGGGATTCGTCGTATGATGGTCGTGAGCGGGTATCCGCGCGGTGCTTTTGATTCGCTGGACGCCTTGCATACGATGTACGATCTCCGGCTCGCAGAGGGCTTGTCCGTATCGTGCGTTTACAATCCGTTCTACGATCCGGGCCGTTTGCGTGAAGAGCAGGATCGTTTGCGAACGAAGCTTGGATTTCCTTTTGTGA
>CAZWYJ010000038.1:0-10668 GCA_964638165.1 uncultured Gammaproteobacteria bacterium
AAAGCTCTTCGAGTTCCGCTGATACCGCGTCAGCTCTGCTGCGCGGAGGTTCATTGCCTCAGTTCCCTGTCGTCGAGGTCGAATCCTCTCCGAAGAGAAGGATATCGTTCAGCGGGAAGCCGTTCTTCTTGTTCGGCGTGAGGATGACGCTCGTGCGATTACTCTTTAATGTCGTCCCATTCTTTTTTGCGACCTCGGCTTGGATGCTGTAGACGCCGGGTCCGCGCGTGTACGACCAGTTGAAGGTCATTGTCGTTTCGGTTGGCGCCATGTTTGAGCCGATGAGGCGTCGCTCACCGTCCGGGGTTTGGAGGTAGAGGTCTGCGCGCGCCACATCCGTGACATCATCCACATGTACGCGGACATTGATCGGGAATTGATCGAGGGAGATGGATGATTTTGCGCGTGGCTCCTCGATCGTCACGTTCGCGGTCTGTGTTTCCGCTAAAATATTGATGGTCAGTGTGGCGATGCCTCGGTTCCCGACATCATCCTCCGCCTCAATGGAGAGCGTGTGAAACCCCTTCTCAACGCCATTCGGAACTTCCGCTTCGATAATCCATCGTCCAAACTCTTCAGCCGGAGCAAAACTCGCCCCGAGCACATAGCCTTCCGTGATCGCTTTGACGGAACGGATCGGCCGACCCGCAGAAACGTTCAGATCAACGACGAATGTCCGATCCTTGATGTCCGCGTTATTAATCGGAGCATTCACAATTACTGTCGGCGACATGTTTTTGGTATGAACGTCGTCATACTCCGTTGGGGGCGTGCTCGTGGCATTCCACTGTTCCCGCTCCGTCCATGCTTTTACACCCTGTTCCCATGCCTGGTACTGCGGATCTTGCTCCGGCCGTTCCGGGGCCGGACCGAGCGGATCGCTGATGTTCACGTACTGCAGGATAGAGTGAGGCTCGAAGAATGTCCGTTCCTCGACGAGTTCCGGAGGCGTGAATTCGGTTGCGAGCTTTCCGGACACCGTGTCTATCTTCACCTTTTTTCCAAAGGCTGTTCCCAGAATGGCTGGCTTTGTCGCATTTGACGGATTCGGCTTGGTAAAGTTTTCAACGGGTGAGCCTTTTAGAGCCTCTGTCATATACTGCTTCCAGATCGGTGCCGCAATCACGGAGCCGTCCGCGCCGCGCTTCATTTCTTCTCCACGGCTGTTTCCCACCCAGACGCCCGTGACGAGAGATGGGGTGTAGCCCACTGTCCACGCGTCATTGAAATCATTCGTGGTTCCGGTTTTTGCCGCAACCGGACGGCCTGGAAGCGTGAGATTGTTACTTCCGCCGAAGACGTAGGCTCGAGCATTGTTGTCTGAGAGGACATCGGAGAGGGTTCTGGCAACCTGTTCGTCCACGACGCGTTCTCCTTCCGACTCCTTCCATTCTTCGAGGGTGGAGCCATCCGGATTCTCAACCTTCAGGATGGACGCGGTCTTGTGACGGATGCCTTCGGTGGCAAAAGCTCCGTAGGCTGCCGTATGTTCGAGTGGCATGACCTCTCCACCACCGAGGACGAGGGAGAGCCCAAATCGTCCGCGGTCCGCGAATGTGGTGTAGCCGAGTTTTTCCGCAAAATCGAGCGCATTCGAGACGCCAACGAGGTAGAGCGTTTTGACAGCCGGGATATTGAGCGAGCCCTGTAGAGCCATGCGGAGAGAGACCGGGCCGTGCTCGTTCAAATCGTAGTTGTTTGGATTGTAGGATCCGTTTCCGGTTGGGAATGATGTCTTCACGTCCCAGATGACGGTTTGTGGCAGGTATCCCTTTTCAAAGGCAGCGGCGTAGACGATTGGCTTGAAGGAGGATCCGGGCTGAAGGGATCGTGAAAGCGTGACATTGACCTTTCCTTGGATGTCATCATTGAAGAAGTCTTTTGATCCGACCATGGCAAGGATATGGCCATTCTTCGGGTCAATGGAAACGAGCGCGCCATTCGTGAATCCGTACCGTTCGCCGCGCGCTTCCACGCCGTCCACCACGGCTTTTTCCGCTGCCTGCTGTTTATCCCAGTCTAGGGTCGTGATGACCTTAAGTCCCCCGGTTTCCACGGTTCGTTGCCCGTATTTCTCAACAAGATTCGCGCGAACCATCATCACGAAGTGTGGCGCCTTAATGCTTCCGACCTGTTGAGGGATGAGCTTGGCGAGCGTGTCAATCTTTTTCGCTTCCTCAGCTTGATCCTTGCCGATATATCCTTGTTCTGCCATCTGATCGAGGATGTACGCCTGTCGTCCGACGAGCTTTTCACGATTGTCCCCGTGCGCGCCCGTGCCGTACGGATTGTACGTATCAGGACCTTGTGGGAGTGCGGCGAGGAGCGCGGATTCGTCGAGCGTAAGATCGTGCGCGGATTTGCCGAAGAAGCCCTGTGCTGCTGATTCGACGCCGTAGAGATTGGAGCCGTACGGAATTTCGTTCAGGTAGAGCTGGAGGATTTGGTCTTTAGAATACTTGCGTTCGATTTGGAGTGAAAGAAGGATCTCCTTAAGTTTACGCACGATCGAGCGTTCATTCGTGAGAATGGCGTTCTTCACGAACTGCTGCGTGAGCGTGGATGTCGCCTGCACGCGCTGGCGTTTGATGGCGCTGGTATAGAACGCGCGGATCAATCCCTTCCAGCTGATGCCGTGGTGTTTATAGAAACTCTTGTCCTCGATCGCGACCGTGGCCTGCTTCATCGTATCTTGGATCTGATCAATGGTGACGAGCGTGCGCTTTTCATCCCCGTGAATCTCATAGAGGAGAGTCTCCCCCTTCCGGTCATAGATTTTTGTGGACTGTGCCACGTTTCGATCCAGGAGCGTATTCGGATCCGGGAGATCCTTACTCATCCATGCGAGTGCGATGGTGAGCACGAGGAATCCGAGGAGCACCAAGCCACCCAGGCCGATTGCGACGAATATGGTGATTTGTCTCCAATCGTTCTTTTGGCGCTTCTTTCGGTCTCGATTGAGATGGATCGGCTCGTGGAGGTGTTTGATCGGCATATTTTCTTCCTTCTATCCTACCTGATTTACAGGGAAAAGGAAGGTGGGGGCTGGTAGTCGGTAGTCGGGAGTCGGTAGTCGGGAGTCTTTGACTACCGACTACCGACTACCGACTATTTTTTGCTCAATAAAGCCAAATTGTGCCCTCGGCCCCTTGACAAAAATCTCAAAATATGTTAAGTTGTCTTTTCTTCGGCTGAAAACGGATATCATGTTTTACCCCACATACTCCATTATGAATTCCTCCCCACGCATTCCTATCCAGAAGATGAAGAGTATTTCCGTGCTCGGCGTCCTCGTTGCGATTGCGATCGTGACTATGCCGACGCATTTCGCGGACGCTGATACGCATGTCGTGTCTGCTGGCGAGATCACGCGCATCACGTTTGATGATGCGCCGGAAGAGGCGAAGAACATCAGTTTTGAGCTCCCGACGTATACGGAGACCAAGGTTATTCGAACCTATGCGAATGTCCCGTTCTCTGCCTATACCTCTCGTCCGGAAGAGACGGATGATACGCCGTTCATCACGGCGGATGGTTCCCATGTGGCGGACGGTATCATTGCGGCGAACTTCTTGAAGTTCGGAACAAAGGTCCGTATTCCGGCTCTGTTTGGAGATAAGGTCTTCGAGGTGCATGACCGCATGAATAAGCGCTACCCATATAAAATTGATATCTGGATGGCTGAATATAAGGATGCGATCCAGTTCGGCGTGCGCCGTGCGAATATCGAAATCGTCGAAGTGACGACCGTGAATCCGCGAGACGAGATCGCAAAGAAATAATCCCCCTTCGCCCGCCGCGGCGGACTTCGGGGGATCGTGATTCGTTGATGAGGGGACGAGCTGAAAGGCTCGTCTTTTAGTCTGGACGAAAGTCTCTTCGTCGGGTACGATCCATGACGTTCGTAAGCATCAAGGCGTGGTAGCCAAGTGGTAAGGCACGGGTCTGCAAAACCTGTATTCGCGGGTTCGATTCCCGCCCACGCCTCCATGATAAAAATCGCAGATACTCTCTGCGATTTTTGTATTCGCGGGTTCGCCCGGCGCATGCCGGGCGATTCCCGCCCACGCCTCCATCCCCCATCGCCCCGATCTATCCCGATAATCATCGGGATGTCCATTGGGGTTTTGGGGGATTCATCAAAGACGGCCCGTTATCAGCGGGTCGTTTTTGATTGTCTACTTTGATGCAATGAGTCGTCGGAGCTTCTGCGCTTCTTTTTCATCAGATCGGGTATGGGTTTTTTCCTTCAGTGCCCCAGATCGTTTTTGAAGCTGTTTAAAGTCTTTTTGAAGTTCTTTGAGCGAAGCCTGGATCTTCTTTAGCTCTTTTTGAATACTCGCCTTTTGATCTGTTTTTGTGGCCATAGGATTGACACGAATCATAGCGCCTTCTCCTATTTCTGGCCAAATCTTTCCGAGTAAAATATACTCCGTTCATATCATAAACCTATCTATTTTATGGCCGGACTCATGGATCGTCTTGTTGGAGTAAAAGCGAAGCAGGAAGGAGTTATTGCAAAGCGGGAGGCGGAGGAAGGGGGAAAAGCCGAGCAGGAGGCTCGGCGAGGCGAGCTCGGGGCGGAGCGCGAACGCGTAACAGCGGAGATTGCGGCGACGGAACAAGATGCGGAAGAGGCGAGGAGCGTCCTGGCGGAAGTCACGGCCATGGAGAGTCGGGGGGAGCTTGATGAGGAGATGAAGACGGAGCTTGTGGCACTCAAGGCGGAGGCGGAAGCGAAGATGCGGGAGTTCGAGATGCTACGAGCGCGTCTCGCGGAGATCGATCAGGAGATCGCGAGTCTTGGTGTTGAGGCGGTTGGCGAAGCTGCGCCGGAGATAGCTGTGGGCGGTGAGACTTCCGTTGATAAGGGGGTAGATGAAGGCGGAATTGATACGCGAACGGATCAGCAAAAGCTTGAAGCTTCTTTAAATGAGAAGTTTCGAGAATTTGATCGTCCGCATCTTGAAGCTTTACAGGGGCGTGTTGACGCGGCTCTCGATGAGCTGCGGAAGAATCCTTCTGAAGAAAGTATAGCCTCCATGAATCGCTTGATAGATGAACTTGAATCAAAGGATGCGGAGCTGTCTTCATTCATCGATAGCACCATTGAACAGATAAAGGGTGAGTCTTATGAGGTTCAGGCAAGGATAAAGGGTGTGATTTTTGCAGCCCAATTTAAACTGAGGAATGGTCTTATCTCTGGCGCGGTCGATGGGCTCAGGCGTCTTCGTCGAGGATGAAAAAAAGGAGGTAGAGTGAAGCTTGAGCAAGCGACCCGTTATCAGCGGGTCGTTTTTGCACACAGGTCTTCCAACCCCTAAACCCCCAAAAGCCGCACACCTCTTCTCCGTGACGAAATCCCCGCCATCGGCTACCCTATGCCCCATGTTGATCTTCTCGCATCGGGGGGTGGCGCACGATGGCGCTGATGAGAACTCCGTCAAGGCATTTTGCCATGCTCTGGAACACGGCATTGATGGCATTGAGCTGGATATTCGCCTGACGCGAGACGGGGTTGCGGTGGTGACGCATGATAAGGATTTGCGCCGTACCGCCGGGAATAATCGGAAGATCGAATCCTTCCTTTCCAAAGAGCTTTGCGAGATTCCATTGCGCCGCGGTTCAAGCATTCCGGAGCTTGATGAGGTTACATCCCATGTTCCGCCCCCGATGTTGTTTGATATCGAGATCAAGGATATCGCTGCTTTTCGAGCCGTGGCGAAGAAATTACGGACGAGTAAGACGCTTCGAGATCGGACGATGATCTCTTCTTTTCATAAGGGCGTCATCGAGCTTGCGGAAGAAGAGATCCCGGATGTTCGGAAATTTTTTTTGGCGCGCCGATGGTTTATGCGTCCGGCGAAGTTTCAAGAGTGGGCGCAACGCGTCCGGCTCACGGGTCTCGGATTTCCCTATACGGCATGGACGCCTTCTCGTGTCATATGGACGCGGGAACGCGGTTTGCTCACGCTTGCCTGGGAGCTTTTTCCGATTCGCAGTACCGCGAGACGGGCAAAGCGACTTGTGGAGCTTGGTCTTGATGTTGTGATCGTGAATCAGCCGCTGGTCTACGTGGAGGCGCGAAAGAGGGTGGTTAGCGGGGGAGGGTTTGAGAGTCGTAGCTCGTAGTTCGCATTTCGTATTTCGGATCGCTTCCTGTTATTTGTGTGGCATGTGCGTCAATCGCTACCCGAAATACGAGCTACGAATTACGAAATACGGAATTCCTCATCCTTAGCCCATCGTGCTACCCTTTTTCCATGTCCTCATCTCCGCGTCCCAAACTCCTCCTTTTAGATGCGAATGCCTTGCTCCATCGCGCATGGCACGCCATTCCCCCGCTCACGTCCCCAAGCGGAATGGTTGTGAATGCCGTGTACGGCATGGCGAATGTCTCCCTGAAGATTTTCAAGGATGAAAAACCGGACGTTTTCGTGGCGTGTTGGGATACGGCGGCTCCGACTTTCCGTCACGAGGCATACGCGGAATACAAAGCCCAGCGCGAAACGAAGGAGCAGGAGCTCTATGATCAGATTCCGGTCGCGAAGGAAGTCTTGGAGGCTATGGGTATCCCCTCAATCGCGAAGGACGGGTATGAGGCGGATGACCTCATTGGCACGCTGGCAATGGCTGGCGTAGAGGAGGGGTACGATGTCCGCATTGTCACGGGAGATCGGGATGCGCTCCAGCTCATTGCTCCGCACGTGGACGTGCTCGCGTTCAAGAAGGGTGTGAGCGAGACCAAGCTCTACGACGCGCAGGCCGTGATTGATGAGTATGGTATTACGCCGGAGCAGATGATTGAGTGGAAGGCCATGCGTGGCGATACATCGGACAATATTCCGGGCATCAAGGGAATTGGAGAGAAGGGCGCCACGGAATTGATTCAAAAGTTTGAAACACTGGAAGGCGCGATCAAGGCGGCGAAGGACGAGCGTTCGGATATCAAGCCGGGCGTGCGCGCGAAGCTCATCGAAGGAGCGGATATCGGGCGCGAGGCACTCAAGCTCGTGACGATCAAGCGGGATGTTCCGATCAAGGTCAAGGTGGAAGATCTGCGAGGGAAGCCTGATCATGATGTGTTCGTGCGTTTGGCCGGTGAGTACGGTTTTCGTTCCCTCATCGGTCGCTTCCCGGGTGCGTCTACCGATGCGGATAGCGAGGAAAAGTCGGAGAAACGTGGGAAGAAGAAGTCTCGTACGGAGCAGAGCGCATTCCTGCTTTGCGATGATGAAGATTCCGCGATCAAGGCTTTGGCCGGGTTCGCGTCCGCTCCTGATCTCGTGATCGCTATCCCGCCGACAACGCAGACGAGTCTTTTTGCGTCTTCTTCGGATGGCGTGGTGATCGGCTCATCCGATCGTTCTGCATTCATTCCCTATCCTCTTCTCAAAAAGAAGAAGGTGCACGAGAAAGCGTCCGCGCTTTTTGCCTCCGATCGCATCGGGAAGATTTGCCATGATGCAAAGGTGTGCATGCGGGATCTTGCCGAATGCAAGATCGAGCTTCGTGGCGTGGTTCATGACACGCTTTTGGCCGCATATCTCCTTTCCGAGGGCGAACGCCAGGCGGACTTGCGCATGATTTCATTGCAGGAGCTTGGTGAGGACGTGCCGGAGGGCGATGCGCTTCTCCCTCGTCTTGCCTCTATCGTCCGGACGATCGCGGATCATCAGCGCGCATCTCTTTCCAAAGAGCATCTCGATGAGGTGATGCGCCGGTTCGAGCTCCCACTCATCCCGGTCCTTCGGGACATGGAGGCGAATGGCATTCTGCTCGATCTCGAGTATCTCAAAAAGCTCTCCAAGGAAATGACGGCGGAAAAGAATGCGCTGGCATCGCGGATGGAAGAATTGGTCGGTCATGCGTTCAATCCCGGAAGCCCAATCCAACTCTCGCAGATTCTCTTTGAGGAACTCGGCCTTTCGGCCAAAGGCATTAAGAGGTCTACGCGCGGATATTCCACGGCTGCGAGCGAACTGGAAAAGCTCGAGGGCACGCACCCGATCATTGATCTCATTGGTCAGTATCGCGAAGTGGCGAAGATGCTCTCGACGTACGTGGACGCGCTTCCGTCCCTGGCGGATGGGGACGGTCGGGTTCACACCACGTTCAATCAGGCGATCACGGCAACCGGACGTCTCTCCTCTTCGGATCCGAACCTGCAGAATATTCCGATTCGCACGGAGCTCGGTCGAAAGATTCGCCGTGCATTCGTTGCCTCCTCCGGCATGCGCCTGCTCTCGTGCGATTATTCGCAGATTGAGCTCCGCGTGATCGCCGCGCTCTCGAAGGATGAGAAGATGCTGTCCGCTTTTCGATCCGGCGCGGATATTCATACGGCAACAGCTTCGGAGATTTGGGGCATCGCGATTGACGAAGTGACAAAGGAACAACGCCGGGCCGCAAAGGCGATCAATTTCGGGATCATCTACGGACAGGGGCCGAACGGACTTTCGCGCTCCGCGGGCATTCCGTTCGCAGAGGCGAAGGAGTTTATTGATCGGTACTTTGACACATTCGTTGGCGTGAAGACATATCTTGAAGAAACGAAAGTCATGGCGCGATCGCAGGGGTATGTGGAGACGCTTTTCGGCCGTCGTCGTCGCATTTCGGATATCGTGAGCGGTATCCCGGCTCTTCGCGCGGCCGCGGAGCGCATGGCGATCAATATGCCGGCGCAGGGCACGGCCGCGGATCTGATGAAGCTCGCGATGATTCAGGTTTCGGAAAAGCTCTCTTCCGTATGTGCTGATGCCCGTCTTCTTTTACAGGTGCACGACGAACTCGTGCTCGAAGTTCCGAAGAGCAAGGTGGAAATTGTGGCAAGATTCATTAAAGAGACCATGGAAACGTCTGCCGATATCGGGTGCCCGATCGTGGTCGAGGCTAAGGCCGGAGAGAATTGGGATGAGATGTCCTCCGTCGCCCTCTGATGGGGGGGGGTGATTGCTGGATTGTTAGATTGTTGGTGTCTTGCTCGTGCGGCGATGGTGTCTTACGCGAGAGGTGCGTTCAACAATCTAGCAATCCAACAATTGAACAATCAATCATTCCGTCAGGCGTGTACGAATGTCTCGCGTTGACTCCCTTTCTTCCACGGGGCATGCTTAGGCCATGTTCATCCTCGTGAGTGGAGCGGATACCTTCCGTGGCCTTCAGAAGGCTCGTGAATTGGAACAGGCGTACCGGACTAAACATGATCCGTCCGGATTTTCCATACAGCGCGTTCCGTCCGGAAAGGATGGGGTTGATCCCCTGCTCTCCGCAATGTCCGGCGGATCGCTTTTTTCCGCGCGACGTTTTTTACGAGCTGATGGCATGGTGAGCGAGTGTCCGAAAGCGAAGCGCGAGGCGCTCCTTCGTGCGCTCGCACGGGACGCGGAGGAAATGATCGTTGTCTGCGTGGAATCGAGCGATCTTACGGAGGCGGAGTGTAAGCCATTCGCGGCCCTGCCGAAGTTTTTTCACTATCGCTTCCCTCTTCTCTCGCCTGCAGAATTTTCGAATTGGGCCATGGCACATGCCTCGTCTTTCGGATTCAATGACGTGCGTGCAGTGCGCTCACTCGCTGATCGCGTTCAGGGTGATACGTGGGCATTTGTTTCGGAATTCGCAAAGATTCTCGCCGGCGGAAAGATGGCTGAATCATCCGCAGGAGAGGTCTCCGTCTTCTCCGCGATTGATGCCGTGCTTGAACAGCAACCGCGTCGCCACTCTGTTCTTCGGGGGTTTGATGATGCGGATGCTGTCATCGCGCAAGCCTCCGGTCAGCTCCGGTCCGCACTCCTCGTACAGGCCGGATACACGAAAGGCATTCATCCTTTTGTCGCAAAAAAGGCGTTGCGTTTGCGATTCGCTTCTCCGTCGAGTCTCTGGAAGCGTATTGCGGGGATGCTGGTCTGGTCGCGCACGAGCCACGCGTCTACGGAAGAGTCGCTGGATGTTCTGGGGTAGGTTATCAGGTATTCAGGTTATCAGGTCGTCAGGTATTCAAGTCGTTAGATTTCTAGGGTGAAATAAAAAAACATCCCGATGGGAATCGGGATGTTTTTTCCTTCCGATTACTTTTTTGTCGCGACCGAGATCTTCTTCATGAGCGCTGACTTCTTCCGGTTTGCCTTGTTCGGACTGATGACATTTCCCTTGGCCGCCTTGTCGGCTGCTTTCTGGAAAGCGCGGAGCGCTTCAATTGCCTCCTTGGTCTTTCCTTCTTTGATGAGCTGTTCTACCTTTCCGAGGTGGAATTTTACATTCGTCTTCACGCGAAGATTGCGTTCACGATTTTTTTCGGACTGGCGCAAGCCTTTGATGGCAGCTTTCTTATTCGGCATATGATACAGGCGAATGTACAGGGTTTTGAGGGAGACGTCAATATCTGTAGTTCGGGGCTCGTATTTCGTATTTCGGAAGAACTTGTCCTTTTGCCAGTCCCCATTTTTATCCAAGGTTTGAAGTTTCGAAATACGATATACGAATTCCGACCCCCGAATTTTGACGTTTATCGTTTTTCCGATTAGAATACCTCCGCTCTTCGAAAATGAAAGCGTCCATGGGAGCTGAAAAGTAAATATAATATTTTACGACGCTTGGGGCATGTCCCTGTAGTTCAACGGATAGAACGAGAGACTCCTAAGCTCTAGATGCAGGTTCGATTCCTCCCGG
>CAZWYJ010000039.1:0-10547 GCA_964638165.1 uncultured Gammaproteobacteria bacterium
AGCCATGACGATCCTGCTGATCGGAAACGAAAAGCCTCGGAAGATTCTCATCCAGGTCGGGCATCATGGACTGGTCGTTGACGGCCACTTCATCTCTTTTGATGAGCTACGGAATTTTGCCATCGTCTATCAGCCACCAATGATTAAGACGCTGTACCTCTATCCAAAAAATAGCGTTCTACCCCGGTATCGCATTTACCTCGGAGACCAGGATCCTGTGAGCGTTCGTGAGCATCTCCGTCAGTACGTGATGGAAGATTTTAATATGCGCGATGAGCATGCGTCGGATATTCTGGGGAGGCTGATGAGACTGTAAACCGTAAGAAGATCAATACAAAAAAACACTCTGTTTGAAACGGAGTGTTTTTTCGTGTGTCACGTTCTACGTGACGTGTCACGTTCTACGTGATGGTGCGACCAGGACGATTCGAACGTCCGACCTCTTCCTTCGCAGGGAAGCGCTCTATCCAGCTGAGCTATGGCCGCTTGATCTTGATGACGGGTCTGGCGTGGCCTGTCCCGAGGCTTTTGCGAGGGATCAAGTGGCCGTAAGTATAGCAAATATGCGGAAAATTGCAAGTACCGAGGGGGAGAGCCTTAGAAGCTAAACAGTTCGTCAATCGTCGTCTTCAGCGCCACGGCTACGTCATGGGCGAGCTGGAGAGAGGGGTTGTACTTCCCTTGCTCCAAAAATACGATCGTTTCCCGCCGGACCTTGGCCTTGTTCGCCAGCTCTTCCTGCGTCATGCCGAGATCGATCCGAAGCTCTTTGATACGGTTTTTCATACCTTATTTGCATTCTACAGTCGGTGCCGGGAATGACGGATTGCCATGCTTCACCCATGCCCCGTTCTGGCAGATCCAATTGTCTTCGCCGGAAACGGCGCGAATACCGCCGATGAGCACGATGGCGAGCAGGAGTCCGGAAAGGACGGCGTAGAGAATCTTCTTCCTTGAATATATTTCATGATTGTAGAAGCGGAAGATAGCCGAGTAGAGGAGCATGAGCAGACAGATGGCGAATGCGATCATCATGCCCATGGGCTCATAGGATGGATTGAGATCTCTCGCGGTATAGAGCGCGAACATCACAATGACGCCGATCCAGGAGAAGATCTGTATGGCGAGGAGCGCGGCTTTGCCACCCGTGGCATAGTCGCGTTCATCCGCGATCACTTCCTTGACGCGGCGACGCAATGCGAGAAGGACGAGCGGACCGATCGTCACGGTGGCGAGGGGAATGAGGAAATTTTTGAGCACGAATGACTGGCCAATGATCATGGCGATGAGTACGGTCACGATCAGGCGGGCGGTGTGATACTGTTTGAGCGTCATAGAGTTAATTATTTCTAACAATACTATAATGTTATATTTTTCTAACAAAGGTGTCAAGCATCGGAGTATTCGTTGAATGCCTTTCTGTGCATATCTCGTCTTTTTCGCTCAATGATGCGGGCTTGCATAGTGATTTTGTGAATGGTACTGACTATATTGTCACTATGAATACCTCGCAAAAGTCCTTGCCGATCATCGCCATTGTCGCGATGGTCCTCGCCGGCGGAGCCGTGTACTACCGGTACGCCAATCATCTATCCGAGCCACCGAAGGTTGTCGTTGTGGAAACGGGGGAGGGCGCGGGTTCCTCTACGGAACGGGAAGTCTTCGTCGATATGCCTGATATCGAAATTCCAGGATGGAAAACGTATTGGAATTCAGATCTGGGATTTAAAATGCAATATCCTGAAAATTGGGAGGTTGCAGTTGAGTTCAGCCCGGGTGTCGCGAGCACGTCAATTGCCAATATACCTACCTTTGGCGGGGTAAGGTTTCAGCGAAAAGGCCAAGGACCATTTATGGACCCGGACGCTCTGTTGTTCGATGTGGGTGTTATAGATTCGGATTTGGATCTCCAAGATCTTCAGAAGGCTTACGAAGACCATTCGATTTCTTTCGATGTTGTTTCTTCAACAGCGGATCTCGATTCTATCATCCCGCTATTAGAGAAAGAGCCAACGTTTAGCGAGGGCGACACGGATCCCAAGCATGAACGAATGGAGTTCTGGTACTACGATCAAGATCTTCTTCTGAACATCCATGATAAATATTTTTCGATCCTGATGTTTTCAACAGGATTCACAAAAGAAGATGCGATGAAACATGTTTCAGAATATTGGAATGCACTAAGGTCATTAAGGGCTGTTATGGAAGATGAAGAGTAGGCGTATACGTTCTTATAAATTCCAACATAATGATTTTATGAACATCTCTCAAAAACTTCTTCCAGTCATCGGAATTGCTACGATCATTCTTGTTACCGGATCCATGTATTATTGGCACGTTCATCGTCCGTCCGCGTTGCAAAAGGCTATGGCTGTGGAAACGGGGGAGGGTACATCTTCGTCCACGGAGCAGGGGATTGATACGTCGAATTGGAAAACGTATCGGAATGAGGATTTGGGATTAGAGATGAAGTTTCCGTCGGAGTGGTCTGGACATATGGATGGCGGAGCGCCGTATATCAATTGGATTGATGATTATCATCCGTTTTGGCAACCGTATCTCGGTCGCGGACGCTGGAGAAGCGATCGAGTCAGCTTAAATATCCAAATCAAACAATCTACAACAACCCTAGAGGGATTTAGTGAAGCAATTGGTCGTTGGTTCCCTTCGGTAAGAGTCACGATCAACGGATTTCCAGCTTTGCAATATGCACATAAGATCGAAGAATCAACATCGGATCCGTCCAATATCTCTGCTGATATTGGGGAGTATCAATCATGGGAACACTTATTGATTCAGCGTGAAGACGTATTCTATCTCATTGAGTTTCACGAAGATTCGTTTTCGCTAGAGGATGCAAAAATGAGGGACGCTGAATGGCAGGAGGTGTTAAAGCAAATGAAACTTTTTCCTCTTTCTCCTTCCGCAAGAAAAGCCATTGAGGAGTGGCCGGAGTGGATGAATGGGAACTATGTGGTGATCGAGAGAGAAACCGGACAAGTAATAGATCATCCCGATCCACGGAAACAGCT
The DNA here is from genome assembly GCA_964638165.1 of uncultured Gammaproteobacteria bacterium. Classification (GTDB taxonomy): domain Bacteria; phylum Patescibacteriota; class Patescibacteriia; order 2-12-FULL-60-25; family 2-12-FULL-60-25; genus 2-12-FULL-60-25. Next base: position 3,033 of record CAZWYJ010000039.1, read on the forward strand.
GGAAACGGCAGGTATGACTGATACGGAGATCTGTGATGAAAATTGGAATCAATCGGGTCCGGACACCCACGTTCCATATACGAATCTTATGTACGGGCTCCAATTCTCAATTCCTTTTCATAGGAATTGGGGGAGCGAGAAATATAAAATCAAACCCTACGGGGAACGGGATATGAATGGCGAGCTTTCTATCGCATTCGGTCCTGTAAGCGCCGGTGGCGCATGTGGTATAGAGCGTAGGTATGAACTCGCGACTTTGTCACAACGTAGTGCGGACGTCGCCTCTCGTGTTGCGGATTCCTATGAACTTCTGACAGAGCCCGAAATCAAGACGGTGAATGGATTGGATGTGGTTTACTATGAAGTTGGTGAATTGTGTGGCGGCTGGCGAGCTGAAGTGATCGGGGAGAGCTATAACTATTCCATTGGGGGCTGTGGCGCAAGCCGTAGAGAGATGGAAGATATCGTAAGTCAATTCAAGATTTTCCCCGTAAAATAATTTCATTTTTTTGCTCGTTCCTCGGGTTATCCATAATGCATAGTGGATAGCCCTTAGAACGAGGCACGTTCTTTCACAAAAGCAGAAAAGAAAGCGAAGTCACATGTCATCTATTCGTACTCTGGTCATGGTCGCATTGTTCGCGCTCATCGGATGTGCCGAACCGCCTCCTCCGTTTGAAGAGGATTCGTCTATTGACGTAGGAGGCGATGTGTCTCAATGCGTTTCGACATCCGATAGGTGTTCCACTCCGTATGGAGGGCGTACGGCTACATATATCGGTTACGAGGCGTTTTCGAATGGCGACTGCACAGGGGGCACGAAGGGTGCGTATCAGTGTGCTCAATTCGCCAAGGATTTCTACGAGAATGGCCCGTTGAATCACAGCCCCGGGTTTACGCAATCATGGACCCCCGTTGTCAATGAAAGGTATGTCAACAGAGCCTTGGATGCGGAGGAAGATCATCCGAATGCCGGCGACCCGCTCTTCGTATTTCGGTCATCACATTCCGGTTGGAATGGATTGACCGAATATCCGCGAGAGACGGATGTCTTGGTCTTCGAGAATGGCGGTGCCGGGCATATCGTCATTGCAAGAGGCGTGGAACAGTATTCGGATACGGAGATTCACATCCCGATCATCGAAGAGAACGTGGCGATAAAGGATGCGCCAAATGCCGAATTGAACGGTCCTGGCGGTTCTTGCCACAACCGCGTGCTCATCGGAAGGAAGTCCAGCGGTGAGTGGATCGTCGAATCCGGTATCGGGGCGAGCTATCGCTACACAGGATTCATTCGTCATAACCTTGCCGGAATCTTCGCAGATACCGGTTGGCATAGTGATGGATCAAGCAAGGCGTTTCGTGACAAGTACGTCCAGTATGGCAGGAAGCTCGGCTGGGCATTCAATGATCACGGTGGCGGCCCATTCGTTCACAAAGTTTACGGCGTCAAGCTACAAAACTTCGTGAACACGGATCCGAGCGATCGCTTCGGAACGGATGGAGAAACCGCGCTTGCCGCGGCTCCTTCCGGTGGCATCTCCCTTTTGAAGGAAGGATTTTGGGGTGCATACAAGTGCATTCCGGGATCCGATGGTTATGCCATGGGAGGAGCGGAGTATCTCGGAGCGCCTTTGACGGACGAATTTCCGGGTCTCGTTGATGGGAATTGTCAGCCCATCGAGAGTTCGGACTCATCGTCTGCCTACCAGCTCTTCGAGCGCGGTTGCATGTGGTGGCGCAATGCCGTTGATGGAAAGGTGCACGTGCATCTTTACAATGGCGAGGAGATTAACGCAGAACGCGCGACAGCCTGTGGCGTTCAGGTGGAAAACAATCCGCCGACCGCTGATTGCGTTGATGACTGCTCTCCCGGGACGCAAGAGTGCTACGGCGCCAGTCAGCTACGGATCTGCGGTCATCCGGGAACGGATAGCTGCTACCATTGGCTCACGCTTTCTTGCGGAGGGGGGACGGTATGCGTCAATGATGAATGTGTCCTTCCGGAACCGTCGTCGCCCGTTCCTTCGTGCGATGCGACGGTCGCGGAATCGTGTACCTGCGAAACAGGTACGACTGGTCGGCGCTGGTGGCGTGCAGACTGTTCGGGATACACCGAATGCGTCTGTGATGAGCCTGTGACGACTCCCGTCTCGTCCGCATCCGGAACCGGAGGAGCCCCTGCGGTCGCGAGCATTGACTCTGCGACAGGTGGATCGGCTTCTACGGTTTCGAGCGCGACGACCGGCGGAACGGCGGTGGTCTCTGCAAGCGGTGGGATGACAGTCATTTCCACCGGAGGCATGACGGCTACGCCGAACAATCCAACAACTCCAACGACGGCCGTTGTACCGGCGCAAAGCGGTACGACAGACACGGGCACGTCGTTTGTTCTCACGTATGAAGGCCCTGTCACGGGAGCGATCTCGGTGTCAGGGTGGTGGATGAATCCGGATGGTACGGTTCGCGAGTGGGGTCCTGTCACGGAATGCGCGGATGGTAACGCGTTTGACAGCGTCCTCGAGTGCGTCCTTCTGATCGAACCGGGTTCGCGGACATTCGAGTTTCAGGTGAATTTGTCGGATGGCAGGTATTGGGGTGATTTTTCCTGCGATCCGACCGGTGGGTGCGGGCAATCCATCGGAACCGTGACTCTTGCGAGAGGGAGTCAGATTGTGGCATACGCCATGAGCCCGAACAATACGGTGGGTGATCCATACTACAACGGGTACGTGGACATCGTTCCGTAGAAGTTCCGAGAAACGATCGTGTGAGTGAACAGGTAAAATCGCGGAACGTTCTCTCTTTCGTTCCGCACGTTCTTTCTCTTATCTTGCAAAGCGCAGGCTTCGAAACCTTTCGGAGCCTGCGTTTTTGTCTTACGGACACCTTGACGTTAGGGAAGGGGCGTGGTGAACTGCGGGCGCATTTCCCCTCGTCTATTCGGAGGTTTTCATGCACATCGGACCTTGGCTCACACAGTCACTCATCGGGATGCTCATTCTCGTTCCGGGCTGGCTCGCGATTGGATTCTTCGGCCGGAACTGTCAGCTCTCGTCGGACATCTTCGTCGTGTGGTACTTCCTCGGCGGCGGGGTCGGGGCCGCACTCTTCGGACGAACGCCATTCGCCTCCCTCATCCCTTCCGGGTGGGTTGTGGCATCTGCGTTCCTCCTCGGCGTCTTGATCTGCGGGTCTTCGAACATTCTCATCTTCCGCGCGGTCGCCAATGCCCCAAATCCGGGTTTGCCGGTCGCGATCATTAATGCGTCGAGCATCCTCGTATTCTTCGCCTCCGCAGGGCTCGCTTGGATCGCTCCGCGGTTCTTCGATACCGTGACGATCGATCTCCGTTCTTTCATCGGAGTCGCTCTCACGATCGCCGGAGTCGCATTCATCGCAATTCGGTGATCCTCGCTCGTTCCGCTCTTCGAAAAGACCTCGTGCGTCGCGCGAGGTCTTTTCTAATAGAGGACGTATTCTTTTAAGAGTCCCGTCTTTTCTGTAATCGTTGATATTTTTGTCTACCCAAACATCAGCCATCCCGGCTTGAAGATGAGCATCAATCCGATGGCGAGCATGATCAAGCCACCTACCAGTCGCGAGATTCTCGTGTACTTCGTCGTGATTCCGGTCATTTGCAGGGTGATCATTGCCACGAAGAAGACGAAGAGGTCGTCCAGCATGAAGAAGAAGATGTAGAGCAGGATATAGAGATACCGTTGCCAAGGCATGAGATCATTCAATGCCAGAACTTGCGTATAAATCGCAGGCAAGCCAGCCGAGCAGATGAGTTCGACCAAGTTGACGGCAAAAGCCAGAAGGATAATTCCCCCGAGTGAGAGCCAAAGGCTGTTTTGTTGAACGATCCTTTTTAATTTTTCGAATGTTTTTTGTCTTTCTTCGGCCCCGGCTATCTTGCAGCCACTCTCCTTATTGAAGATGAATTCCTTGATGCTGTACCCGCCTCCGATGAGCGCCACGGATCCGATGAGGATTCGAACCCAAATCACGAAGCCTAAAAAGAGGATGAGATTGAGCCATGCTGACATGAAGAGGAAATACACCGATGCGGAGGCGACGATGAATGCGCTTCCCAAGAGCCACATCCTCTTCCGATTCTCAATGCCCAAGAGCAAGCTGATGAGAAACAGGAGCGTCCACATGGCGCATGGGTTGAATCCGTCCAGAGCTCCCATGACGATCGTTAACATCGGGAGGGAAAAGTCCATGGCGTCAATTTTACCCAAGAGCGGAAGCTCTATTGTCGTTAACTCTTCCGCGCTTCCGATTTCCCGGTCGTTCGATGCATCCGAAGCGCGCTCCGCGTCCGTTTTAGTTCCGATGGCGACGATTTCCGGAGTCCCTGTCGGTTCTTTGATTCGTTCGAGAGTCGGATTGGCGACCCCGACAATAGAGGCGACGGAATCCGGGCACGCATCCACGGAGCATGTTCTCACGCGATTTTCTATCTGGCTTGAGCTGATCCCATCGGCGAACCCCACGAATGTCTGGTCGCCGATAATCAAGAACGGAACCCCATCCACAATGACGTCGAGCTTTTTGGCCACTTCCTGCAGGAGCAGGATATTGTCTTGATTATTGTAGATTTCGTATTCGCGGATGTTTACATTGGGGTACTTCTCTGTGAGCTCATGGGACAGGTAGTACCTTTCGGCGCCACAATGCGGACAGCCGTCTCCGTAAAAAACATAAGCGTTCACCGGAAGTGTCTCTGCGTGAGCCACCTGCGATAACAGGATACATCCGAACGCGAACAGCGCGACGATCTTTGTCATGAGTGATTTCATAACTTACCGTTCTTTGTTCTGATTAATAATTTCTACCAGCTCATTCTTTTCCACCTCGCCGTTTAAGCGCAAGAATTCATGACCTTCTTTATCTAAAAAGACGAACGTCGGCAGGGTACTGGTAATCTGATATTTTTCCACGATGTCTTTTTCCTGATCAAAGTCGTGATACTCGGTTTCGAGCCATGGATGTTCCGTTTCGATCTCTTTCCATCTCGGCTTCATCACGAGGCATCCCGGGCACCACACGGCTCCAAATTTAAGAACTTTCATAGGTTTAGTGGCTGATGAGTTTCATGAGATACATAAGAAGGACGCCGAGAGAAAAAACGAAGAGCGTGCCGACGGATGTCTTGATATTCGTTTCTTTTCGTATCTCCGGGATCAGATCGGACGCGGCGATGTAGACAAAGCCTCCGGCCGCAAAGGGGAGCAGGTAGGGGAGGATGATCTGCGCGTGCAAGAAAGCGAAGAATCCGACCACGCCACCGAGCACGACCGTCAGTGCGACGGCGTAGTTGAGTATGAGAGCGATTTTCCTTCGAAAACCGGCATGGATGAGGACGCCGTAATCTCCGATCTCTTGGGGGATTTCATGGATGGCAACGGCAAGAGTTGTCGCGACGCCCAATTGGGCATCCACCATAAACGCGCCGGCGATCACCAGACCGTCAATAAAATTGTGGATGCTGTCTCCGATGAGGTTCATGTGTCCGAATGTATGGATATCACAGTCGGCTTTGTGGCAGTGTCTCCAATGGAGGATTTTTTCCATCACGAAGAAAATGGCGAACGAGAGGAGGAAAATTCCGAACAGGGTTTCCGCCGCCAGACCCTCCGAAGCTTCCGGCATCAGGTGTAGAAAAGCGCCACCCATCAGTGAGCCGGCCGAAAGGGAGACGAGGAATATCGTGATTTTTTTTAGGGTTTTTGGTTTGAAGAAGAGAAAACAGACCGCTACCCACACGCAGAGCGTGATGGAGAATGTTCCGATGAGGATAGAAAGCAAGACGGACATATTATGCGTGTTTGGTGATCTTTATGGCTTTGCCGTGAATGAGAGCATCAGCGATTTTTTGATAGGCGGAATAGAGGATTCGTTGATAGGTGCTGGTGGAGGTTCCCATCTTTTTTGCAGCCTTGTTCTGATCCATATCTTCAATATGTCGAAGTCGGTACGCCTCGATTTCTTCAAGGGAGAGTTCCACGAATTCCAAAAGTTTTATGGGTACTCCGTGCGGCTTAAAATAGACGATATTGGGTTCAAATCGTATCCCTTTACATAAACACCGTTGCGGTCTCGGCATAGGTATTGAACAATAATAACAAATTTCGTACCCAGGCGCCCGAAAAAGAAGGCCACCCGCTCCCTTTTTTCTCAAAGAGGCCGGGTCTCCTGCGCCTTCTTTTATTTTTGGCCGATGAGGGCTTCTTTTTCGGCTTTTATCGCTTCCAGTTCTTCCGTGAGCATTCGTTCTTCTTCATCTAAAGCCTGAAGTTGGTTTTTAGGGGATCGGAAGAATCTTCCAAACCTCGCGCCCCAGCCTCGTCCGCGACAACCCATTCCGCCTCCGCAGAAACCCATTCCGCGGCCGGTCATTGAACCTTGGCCCATCGGGCCTGTTCCATCCATTCTTGGCATAGAATTATCTACATGTATTTGAATAAACCGTTCAGCAATTCGACCTTTACGTATTGCCTGTAGTGAGTATATGCCCACATTCGGTCTTTGTCAAATGTGGGGACTTCTACCTTTTTCTTCCCTTTTTTAAGAAAAACTGTCAAAATACAGGTTATGTCAAAACTTCTCCGTTTAACAGCTCGGGAATTTCTCAAGCTCTCGAAGGATCATACGCGTCTAACGACGCGCGTAGTTTTGACGCCTATTTCATGGATCGCCACGTCGCTTGCTCATGGCGTCGAATCTATAGAATGGAGTACGAACGGCTCTCGACGTTATCCATCCATTTCATGTGGAAGAAAACGCTGTGATCTTCTCCTGTGTTTACCGGGCGCCTCAATGGGCATTATTACGATGGAAGAGGCGATTGCTGCCGGAGCAAAAGAATTCTTTTTTGTCGGAACCGCTTCTTCTATTGAAGGAAAAATTCCATTCGGTAGCGTTCGTTTCAACGATTCCGTCGTCTCCGTGCTTAATCCATATCAAGAACATGAGGAGTGGAACGAGATTCGACGCACGCATCTCGTAGATATGGAGGCGGAATTTTTAAAAAAGCTTGCCACGAAACGTGGCGTTCGTTTTCAGCATGCGCTTATCGTATCTGATGCAATTTGGGAGGATCGTTGGGAACAAGCTTCTCTCAAATCTCGCGCATACACCACCGCAATCAAGGATTCGCTCGACATGATCGCTGATTGGATTTCGAAATAATATAGGACGTCGAGGATGGAGGGGGGTCTGTATGATTCGGCGAGGATTCTTTAGCGCGCGTCTTTTAAGTACTCATCCACCGCGTTGATGAAGATCTTCGGCTTTGCCAGATGAACGTCGTGAACGGCGTTCGCTTTTACGCAGGTGACAGTTTTTGCGATGGAACGGATTTTTTCCACATCATCATCGTCCAATGCGCCGAGCAGTCCCCATGTCTTGTGCCTGGACCAGCGCGCCTGAATTAACAAGACCGGGCACGTGATTTTTTTCAGCGTACTCTCCGGATCGAAGCCTTCGCTCAATCTCCCGTCG
>CAZWYJ010000040.1:0-3365 GCA_964638165.1 uncultured Gammaproteobacteria bacterium
CCAAGGATGTCGGCGCTTACCTTCTTGCAGACATCTCCCATATCGCCGGACTCGTGGTCGGCGAACAGCATCCAAGCCCAGTCCCGCACGCGCATATCGTGACGACGACCACGCACAAAACCCTTCGCGGACCACGGGGCGCGCTCATCATGGCGACGGATCAAGGCTTTATGAAAGATCCGGATATCGGCAAAAAGATTGATAAGGCGATTATCCCCGGATTCCAAGGCGGTCCGCACATGAATACGATCGCCGGTATCGGAGTGGCGCTTCGTGAAGCCTCCCAGCCCACCTTCCGCGAGTATGCGGCCAGAATCGTCACGAATGCCAAGGCGCTCGCGGACGCCCTCATAAACGCAGGATTCTCCCTCGTATCCGGAGGCACGGACACCCACCTCCTTCTCATTGATTTAACGGCGACCGGCGTCGGCCGTGGCGTCATATTCCAGGAAGCTCTTGAGCGCATCGGCATCATCTCGAACAAAAATGCCATCCCGAATGACCCAAGCTCCCCGTTCTACCCGAGCGGCCTTCGCCTCGGAACGCCGGCGATCACCACGCGCGGCATGAGCTCCTCTGACATGCGCCAGATCGCCAGCTGGATCACCCAAATCGGCGAACGCACCAAGGATGTCCAGATCCCGGGAGACGCTGAGGAAAGAGCCGTGGCACTCCGCCAATTCCGGGAATCCCTGAAAACGGATTCATTCTACGATACGTTGCAAAAAGATGTTTCCGCGCTCGCGTCACGATACCCGATTCCAGCCGGGGAATGATGGGGCGCGGATCGCGGATCATGGGGCGCGGTGAAATTCCCGCGCCCTGCGCCCCGTGACCAGCGCCCACTCTATACGACTTCCCTGTTCTCCTGTACGCTATTCGCCATGAATATCATAGACGGCCGTGCATTGGCACGGGCCATTCGGGAGGACGTCAAGCAACGCATCAAAGACCATGAGACGCCGCCAAAGCTCGGCGTTCTTTTGGTGGGAGATGACCCGGCCTCGCACCTCTATGTCGGACTCAAAGAGAAAGCCGCGTCCGAGGTGGGCATTCGAACGGATATTCGGCGCATGCCAAAAGAGGCATCGGACGACGAGCTTCTCGCGATCATTAACGCATGGAATGCCGACCCTGCCGTAAACGGCATTCTCGTCCAACTCCCCCTCCCAAACGGGCACGATACGGATCGTATCATCAATGAAATGGACCCGGACAAGGACGCGGACGGGTTCCATCCGAAAAACATCGAAGCGCTTGAGCGCGGAACAGGATTCATCTTTTCCCCGGTCCACGAAGCTATCCTCCGGTGCATCGCATCCACGGGGTTCGACCCCCGTTCCAAGAGCGCATCCATCATCGCGAACTCCGAAACATTCTCACATCCGCTTGAACTCCTTTTGCGTAAAACCGGATTCGTGACCGCGGCCATGCATCCGGATACGCTTGATACGGATGCCCTCAAAACATCGGACGTCGTCATTAGCGCCATCGGACGTGCCGGATTCGTCAAAGCCGATCTCATAAAATCCGGGGCCATCCTCATAGATGTCGGGACATCGAAAGACGAGCAAGGAAAAATCCGAGGGGATGTGGATATTGATTCCGTCGCGAGTACCGCAGGATGGCTCACTCCGGTGCCCGGTGGCATCGGACCCATGACCGTAGCCCTCCTCCTCGCGAACGTGGAACGCTTGGCACGAACATAAAACAAACGGGGCGCAGATCGCGGGGCGCGGTGAAATTCCCGCGCCCCGCGATCTGCGCCCCGCGCCCTATTTTTATACCAAACCCTCCGTATTCACGGATCCGGCGAGTGTACGCTTGCGCGTAACGTATGCCGTCCACATGGCCCCCGCGTGAATAATGAACGGAACGAAAATAAAAAACGCCGACTGTCGAACCAGCATGTTTTGCTGATAGAGCCAGCTAAAGAAGCCGACCCAAATCAGTACATCCCACGCAAACGTTCCAACGATGGTGATGATGAGCGTGCGAAAAGGCAGGTATCCGTTAGCGAAAATCCATTCCGAAAATAGGAACGTATTCAATCCGAGAACAAAGAGGAAGATAACCGTTAAAACCACCTGTGGAATATGGGAGGCGATCGTCATGAGAACGGCGACGTTCACTATGATGAAGAGGAGGTTCTTCACGGTCGTAATTCCGAGCGCACGAAGGTAGAAATATTTCATAGCATGTATTCGCTTATAATCCAGGCAAAGCTGGTGCCCGCGAGGAAGAGAGACAGGACAACGGGAACGGCTTCACGCCATACCCAAGGTATATTACGGACGTACGGATCGCGACGCAAGGCCTCGCGACCCATCAAGACAACGAGAATAGACAGCGTGGCACCAAAAATTGATCCCACGAAGCCGATCGTGCCCAAAAAACTACGAGCGCCAGCCAAAAACAGAAGGAGCGGAACGCAGAGCGCGATGAACCATGCAACAAAAGGAGTGACGTGGTAGTCTTTTTCGAACATCATTCGTAAATCCAAAGCGCTCGCAATAAAGGACGTTATCACGGCCAATAGTCCGAAAATCGGAATGAGCACGGAAATGCCAGGGGGGAGCAATCGGATGAGATCGGAAGCGGATGCACCGATATTCCCACCGGAAGCGAGCCACGCGCTTACCCCGAATACATACGTGAGCGCAGACGCGATGAGCGTGGAAGTGATCGCGGACTTCATCAATTCACCCCGCTTGCGCCCCACAATCTCGGACGCTTCAGGCATCCCCGTGATACCAAGCAGGGAAAAAAGGATTACGCCATACGGCTGTAATCCCTTCAGTGTCGGCGATGTGACCGCGAGCGCCAAATCCGCCTCCATGACAAAAATTCCAGCAATGAGAATAACCACGCCAACGAGAAGCCACGTGAGATACGTTTCCACCATCGCAACGCGCTTCAGCCCGAAAAAGACGATTGTGGCGCCGATCAGCCAAAAGAGCAATTGCCATAACGTAAGCGGAAGCTGAATATGAAGCGCAATAGCGAGCACCGCGAGAAACTCTCCCCCGATGATAAGGTATGCCAAATTACTCCCGAAGATCTGGAATGCCTGAATAGACCCCGTGATCTTTCCCGACCCTTTGCCGAGAAGCCGTTCGGATACTCCGGCGATATGCGCTTGCACCCGGGAACGGGCAATCGCCTCCGCGTACAAAGCGTGGACGCTGCACATCACGACCGTAAGGATGCCAAAAGCGATCGTTGATCGAAAAACCCCCCATTGACCAATCACGGCAGGAACGCCAAAAATACCGGCCCCGACAATCGTTCCCAGCAGTAAAAGCGTCGCCCTCCAGCGCAAGGCCCCCTCGTGCAACATCAGGAGGAAGTATAGCATGAACGGG
>CAZWYJ010000040.1:3465-10451 GCA_964638165.1 uncultured Gammaproteobacteria bacterium
GCGCAGGGCGCAGGGCGCAGGGCGCAGGGCGCAGGGCGCAGGGCGCAGGGCGCAGGGCGCAGAAAATTGTCGGGATCAAAAAAGGCGTTGTCAAATCCCCACGTACGGGCTTCGCGAACCGCCCCTACCTACCACCTACCGCGCCCCGCGCCCCACGCCCCGTTTGACTCTCCCCTGCTCGAACAGTAAGGTTTTGAACATCCCAATTATGAGTGAAGCCGAGCGGCTCATACCGCAAAACCTCGAAGCTGAACAGTCCCTCCTTGGATCTATTTTGATTGACAAGGATGCCATGATTCGAGTCGGCGATTTGGTATCCGCAAATGACTTTTACGACAACCGCCACAGGATCATCTTCGAGAACATCTCCGACCTCTACCGCCGTCATGAACCGATTGATCTTCTCTCCTTGAGCAATATCATGGAGGAGCGGGAACAGCTTGAGCGCATCGGGGGCCGAACATACCTCGTTCACCTCTCAAACACCGTTCCGACCGCGAGTCATGTCACGAACTACGCGAACATCGTCACGAAAAAGGCGACACTCCGACGCCTCCTGCAGGCAGCGCAAGACATCACGGCACTCGGATTTGAGCAGGCCGAAGACGTGGACTCGGTTCTGGATCTCGCGGAACAGAAACTCTTCAGCGTTTCGCAGAGCTACCTCAAGAGCGCTTTCACGCCGATCAAAGATTTGCTCGCCGGCGCCTTCGACCGCATTGACGAGCTCCATCGGGACGCCGGAAAGCTCCGCGGCATCCCCACGGGATTCGCGGATCTCGACCGGCATCTCGGCGGCCTCCAAAAAAGCGACCTCGTCATCCTCGCCGCTCGTCCGAGTTGTGGAAAAACCGCCTTTGTACTTGATATCGCCAGACATGCAGCTGTGCGCCACGGCATTTCCGTGGGCGTCTTCTCGCTCGAAATGGCCAAGGAACAGCTCGTTGACCGCATGATTTGCGCGGAAGCAAACGTGAACCTCTGGAGCCTACGTAATGGGAAGCTGAGCAATGACGGCGCTCAGGATGACTTCTCCCGCATCGGGCACGCTCTTGGAGTCCTCAGCGAAGCCTCTATCTACATTGATGATACGGCCTCCGTGAATATCATGGACGTTCGCACGAAGGCGCGCCGATTGCAGATGGATCAAGGTCTGGGCATGCTCATCATTGACTATCTCCAGCTCATGGAAAGTCGTGCAAACGGATACGGCGGAAATTCGGATAACCGAACGCAGGAAGTTGCTCAGATCACCAGAGGACTGAAAGCGATCGCCCGCGAACTCAATATCCCGGTCATCGCGCTCTCCCAGCTTTCCCGACAAGTCGAGCTCTCCAAACCTGCCATCCCGAAACTCGCTCACCTGCGAGAATCCGGATCCATTGAGCAGGACGCGGACGTGGTCATGTTTATCTACCGAAAAGCGGCAGACAAGAACTACCGCATCGAAGACCTTTCGCCGGAAGAACGGCATCTGGGAGAAATCCACATTGCCAAACACCGTAATGGCCCAACCGGCATTGTTCGGCTCTTCTTTGACGAATCCCGTGCGAGCTTCCGAAACCTCGAAAAGAACCGCATGGGACCTTCCGGGAATTCTGGCGAGCTTTCCGCCATTCCGGAATGATCTGATACACTTAGCTCGGTAGGTGGTAGGTAGTAGGTGGTACTTCCATCCACTACTTACCACCTACCACCTACTACCTACTACTCATATGTTCAACAAACTCAAACAATTCAAAGACATCCGATCCCGTGCCAAAGAACTCCAAGACGCGCTCAGCAAAGAATCCATTGAGGGAACGGCCTCCTGGGGAAAAATCAAGGTCGTGATTGATGGCACGCAGAGCGTCCAGAGCGTTTCCATTGACCCCTCCGTATCAGATCTCAAGAGCATCGAGCAAGGCGTCAAGGATGCGGTCAATGACGCCATGAAAAAGATGCAACGCGTCCTCGCCTCGAAGATGAACGATCTCGGTGGCGGAGACCTCGCTCGAGACATGCAGGACCTCCTCGGGAAGAAATAGATGAACGTCGTTGATTGGTAAATGGTTGATTGGATGATTGGATAAAATTGATCCCAATCAACTACTTACCAATCAACAAATCAACCGTCTGTGAGCAAGCTCATCCCGCCACCGATCAACGATGTTGCCGCCGAATTCGACGGCCTTCCTGGCGTTGGACCACGCGCCGCGCTCCGGTACGCGTACTGGCTCATGACACTCCCCCGCGACCGCATCCTGCGTTTCGCGAACGCGCTCCAGCGTCTCGCAGACGGCGTGACGAGATGTAAAACCTGCGGACTCTGGTCCGTAACATCACCATGCATCATCTGCGCCAATCCCGGGCGCGACCGTAGCAAGATCTGCGTGGTCGCGGGCCCGCAAGACGTCCGCATCATCGAAGAATCCGGGGCGTATAAAGGACTCTACCACGTCACGAGTGGCACGATTGACCCGGTGAGCGGACGGACCCCGGATCAACTCTTCATCCCCCAGCTCATCAAACGCCTGCAGGACCCGACATCAACCGTGAATGAGGTCGTCCTCGCTTTCGATGCCGATGTCCCGGGAGATACCACCTACCTGTACATCAAAAAACAAATAGACGCCCTTGGGAATGCCAAATTCCGCATCACCCGCCTGGCCCGCGGGCTTCCAACCGGCTCCCAACTTGAATACGCGGACGAGATGACGGTGGCTGAGGCGCTGGAGAACAGGAGATAGTTGATCGGTTGATTGGTAAGTAGTTGATTGGGCAATTGCATTTTTCCAATCAACTACTTACCAATCAACTTTTGACGACATTCGTAAAAAAATAAAAAACCCTCGAGTATATCGAGGACTTTTTATTTCTCAAACAGCCTTAGGCGACCTTGGTGATCAAAACCTTGGTAAACGGCTGACGATGACCCGTGCGACGCGTGTAGCGGGACTTAGCCTTGTACTTCACGATGGAGAGCTTTTCGCCCTTTCCGTGCTCAACGATTTCACCGGAGACCTTGACGCCAGAGAGAACCGGGGTGCCCAATTCCACCTTTGATCCATCGTCCTCGGCGAGCAAGAGCGCGTCGAATTCAACCTTGCCCCCCTTGTCAATGGGAAGCTTCTCGATCTTGAGTTGCTGACCTTCGCGGACGATGTACTGCTTTCCGCCGGTCTGAATGACTGCAAACATAGTGGGCAAATAGTAATGGAATCGAGCCATTTCGTCAAGTACACATAGCCTTCTTCCTCTGCAAAGGCCTCAAAACAGCCTCTACGCTTGATAAACCTCATCCGTATAACCCGTATTGATCCCTTTTTCAGAACCAGCTACCCTGTCCCTACTATGTCCCGGCACTCCAAATGGTCAAAAGTCAAGCAGTTCAAGGGCGCGATTGATGCCAAGCGATCCGCCTCTTTTACCAAACTCGCCCATGAAATCACCGTGGCCGTCCGTGAAAAGGGACCGGATCCGAACTTTAATGTTCGCCTGCGCGTTGCCATTGATCGAGCGAAAAAAGGCTCAATGCCAAAAGAGAATATCGAGCGGGCGATCAAACGAGGCTCCGGAGAAAATGACGGGGAAGCTAAGCTTGAGCAACTCACCTACGAGGCATACGGACCCGGAGGATCCGCTCTCATCATAGAGTGTGTCACGGACAACCGTAATCGCTCGGTCGCGGACGTCAAACACATCCTCGCCAAGAACGGAGGAACATTCGCCTCCACCGGTGCCGTCACCCACCTCTTCACCCGCACGGGCATGGTCCGCGCCAAGGGCGAGATGAGCGATGAGGCGGAGCTTGCGCTCATCGAAGCCGGGGCCACAGACATCTCACAGGAAGATGGAGAGATTGCCATCAAGACGCAACCGCAAGAACTCATGACGATTGCCACGATCGCGGAACAGCAGGGACTCGCGATCGAATCCGCGCAATTCGAATGGGTTCCGACCATGCCGATTGATCTGGACGAGGAAAAGGGCATGCAAGTCGCCGAACTCGTCGAAGCCCTTGAGGAACACGACGATGTCTCACGGGTATACACGAATGTGGTTTAGAATATAGAATTCAGAATATAGAATATGGAGTAGAGAAAAGCTCTCTACTCCATATCCATATTCTATATTCCAAATTCCAGATTCTAAACAAAGCTTTTCCCGGTCATCTCCTTTGGGATCTCAAGCCCCATCATGGTCAATATCGTGGGTGCAATATCGGAGAGCAGGCCCTCTGACCTATTGAACGTATAGCCTTGGTCGGAGACAAGTATGAACGGAACCGGGTTCAGAGTATGCGAGGTCAGGGGCTGATTCGTTATTGAATCAAAAACTTGTTCAGCATTTCCATGGTCCGCCGTGATCAAGACATCCGCTTCAATGCGCCTTGCCGCTTCAACGATGCGCCCGATTGCCGTATCAACCGCCTGCACGCCAGACTTGATCGCCTCCATATTCCCGGTGTGGCCAACCATGTCGCAATTCACGAGGTTTGTGATGATCAAGCCGTATGTCCGGCCCTCCAATCCCCTGATCACGCCGTCCGCGATTTCGAAGGCGCGCATTTCCGGTTTTTCATCATAGGTCTTCACGCTCTTATCGCTCTCGACCATCACGCGATCCTCCCCCGGATCCGGCTCATACCGTTGCGCATTAAAAAAGAAGGTGAGGTGCGTAAACTTTTCCGTCTCCGTGACGCGTAATTGCTTGATCCCTGCGCGACTGACGACCTCGGATAAGGTATTCGTTAGTTCCTCCGGCGGGTATGCCACGCGCACGTCGAGATCATCGTCATACTTGGCCATGGCCACAAGCGCGAGGTTCTCGATCTTCGCGCCGACGATATGCTTCGCGAGCTGGCGCGCGCGGTCTGCACGGAAATTTGCCGTAATAACTGCGTCATTCGAAGCGATGCACGCCTGTTCGCCTTCCTGAATTTCGATTCCCGCCGGATCAATGAATTCATCCGTTACACCGGCTTCATACGCAGCAAGGACAGCGTCTTTGGCACAGGCATATTTTTTCCCTTCGCCGCACATGGTCTTAAAATGGCGCTCGATCCGGTCCTGATTATTATCGCGGTCCATGCCCCAGTACCGCCCGCCGATACTCACAATGCGCCCCATGCCCTGCTCTTTCAAAAACGCTTCGAGATCATCAATATACGCGATCGCGCTCTTCGGAGCCACATCGCGGCCGTCCGTAAAGAGGTGCAGGGAGAGCCTTTGAATCCCCTCCGCCTTCGCCACCTTTACCAAGCCTTTGAGATGGTCTGTGTGCCCATGCACGCCACCCGGACTCGCGATCCCGATGAGGTGAAGCGTGCTCCCCTGTTTTTTGACATGATCGAACGCCGAACGAATCGCCTCGTTTTGCGCGATCTCCCCGCTCTCTACCGCCTTATTGATCTTCACGAGGTTGTGATACACGATGCGCCCGGAACCGATGACGAGGTGGTTCGCCTCGCTCGTGCCCATCTGCCCATCCGGGAGACCAATAGATTCCCCGCTCGCATCCAAGAGTGCGTGCGGACATGCATGCCAGTACTCGTCCAAATGCGGAGTACATGCCTGCGCAATAGCATTGTGTTCGATAGCTTCATTGTGGCCGAGACCGTCGCAGATGATGAGAATAATAGGACGCTGATTCATAGCCGGAGGATTATAGGAGAGAGGAGGAAGATGAGCAAGAAAAGCTACAGCGTCACCTCTCCTTCGATCACAATCGTGCGAACGGGTGGAATCAGATATCCCCTCTTCCCTCGATCACATCCACGATACGTTGACTGAAGATCGGGGCGGCCATGATGGCAAACGGGTCGTTATTCGGGTGGGAGTCATCAATAGACGCGGCATAGGCCGGCAGGAGCACGTTCCCGCCACCAGTCTCAAGCTCAAAGAAGTCCCACACGAAGATATTGTCGCCGGGTTCGTCCCATGTATCCGTGACCCATTCGACGAAGGCACGCGCCCGCGCGGCTTCATCCTCATTCGTACTCGCAATGACATTCGCGGCAAGCGTCCACACAATGAACCGGTTATTTGGGAATTCGTGCATCTTTTCTTTCAGGGCATTGTACTGAAGGCGATAGTTCTCATCTGTCTTCGCGCCCGATGTCACGTCCGGAGACCCTGTATCTGGACCAATGTTCGCCCCTGGGAAGCAATGCTTCCAGATAATGACATCGTGGTCATCGGTCAGGAGTTCGAGCGTTTTTTCTTCCTGGTACTCCGTTTCTCCGGCATGATTCACCCAGATATTCCAGTAGTCGTATGGGTAATTGTTCCAGCCGTATGGGGAACTCTTCGGGAAGTCCTGCGCCGTAATCGCGTACGCCGTACTGCTCCCAGCATTGTGAGCCGTGAACCAGTCCTGGACGCCGCCACCCCAGACCACGCCGCCCGTGCTGTGATGAAGGAAAATGATACTCGACGAGGTTGACATCGGCGTTGATGAATCGTCGTCCAGCGTCTGGAATGTATAGTCCCCAGTCGTCGTCGCATTACCTGAAGCGTCTTGAGAGGACATACGGAAGTGATAGAGCGTGCTCGTGGCCAATCCGGTCAGTGTTATGGAGTGCGATGTGACGAGAGAGGAAGAAGATGTCGTGGAGCCGTAGCCGGTGTCCGTGCCGTATTCAACGGTCGAGGTCGCATTCTCATTCGTGGTCCATGTGATGGTGGCGGAACTACCGGTCGTAGATGAGGCGACGGAGGAAATGACGGGGGCAGTCACATCAGCCGCGGCTTCTGTCCTGAACGTGTAGTCCGTAGAGCTGGCATGATTGCCCGAGGCATCTTGCGACAAGACGCGGAAATGGTAGACGGTATCAGCCGTGAGGCTTTCGATGACAATGGAGTGGGAGGTCGTGAGCGCAAGAGAGGAGGTTGTGCTTCCATAACTATCCGTGGTGCCATATTGGACCGTGGAGGTTGCATTCTCATTCGTGGTCCAGGTGATCGTGGCGGACGTGGCTGTTGTTGACGAGGCGACGGAGGAGA
>CAZWYJ010000041.1:0-10437 GCA_964638165.1 uncultured Gammaproteobacteria bacterium
GCGCGGGGCGCGGGGCGCGGGGCGCGGGGCGCGGGGCGCGGGGCGCGGGGCGCGGGGCGCGGAAAATTGTCGGGGTCAAAAAAGATGTTGTCAAATCCCCATCTACCACCTACCACCTACTACCTACCAAGAAGAAACCTCCCACTTGAGCAAGTAGGAGGTCTCGGGAGAGGGCGCGCGCGATGGGCAGAATAGGGGGAGGCGGAAAGGCGAAGACCTCCTCCTGGCATGCCCTTCAACGGCAAGACGTACCCGGCGTGTGGTTCAGGTACGAACGCCGGCGATCCAAAAAACGATTCGTGTTCGACCCGCTACTTTTCGCAACGACTGACAGCTCCGGAAAGCGAGAGCATGGCCGTCTCTGCGACACATCGGAGCTTGCGCTACTTGAGAGCTTCATCGAATACACGAGGATCTCGGAGGGTCAGGACGTCGCGCGCGGCGCCCCACCCCGTATCAACACATCATCGCAATGACTCTAACAGACGACTGGACAACGCCTGCTCGGAGCCTTTGCGGTGAGAAGTCAAAGAGCCGTACAAGCATATCCGCCGGGAACGGAATATGTCAATCTCACCCTATAAGAAGCCCCCGGACACCCGCAAACACGAATGGACGTGTAAGCGGAGCCGGGGGGAGAAAGGTCACGACGGGCGACTCCCCTCCAGGGAAAGGGTCGTCGCCCGTTTGTCTGTAATCGTGGAATATTACAGACATGAGTTTTGGCACAGAATCCACTCGCCTAGTGGGCCCCATGGCGGGGGAAAACGCCTTGTAGCCCAAAAAAACGCTGATCTCCATGCCTCACCCACGCATCACGCTGGATTTTTCATCCAATGCGATGCGCTGCGGTCTACGTGGTTGCCGCATCTATCCGAGCGCTCCACCGTCGTTCAGCGGAATGCCGGGAAGTCGAATGTACGACTGGATTACAGCACGATCCGGGATCCGAGTCAAGCCGTCGCGGCTTCGACGCCCATGAACCGGGGCATGCACTCGCGCAGATAATCGGCGATCTCCCGCCTCTGCGCCAAGCTCCCTTCAATCCAATAAACGGGATCCTCTTTCCTCACCATGAACACGAAGGCTCGTTCGTAGATGAGTTCTCCGTACGTGTGCTCGAAATCGAGATCAGTAAAATGATCCGGCCACGTGGAGAACAAAACGCTCATCATGACCTCCGGATGAGCGCGAAGCCACGCCTCAGCCGCGAGCCAATCCCCTTCCGGCGTCCCGTGCTCCCCGTGGTAGCTACGGTGATTGAAGAGGAGCTGGGCCAATTTCCTTGTACACAGTTCTACGGTACGTTCCGGGCTCATCGCTACCCCCTTTCGTGAAATGTGAGATGGCGATGTGGGTACGTGGTATCACGCCCAAAAAAGAGCGTCAAGAAAACCCATGTTCTCATTTTTGTAAAATCCGTTCATACAGTGCTAGTGTTTTTTCGATCATGTGGTCCGACGTGAATTGCTGCGCCGTTTCTTTGGCGGCAAGCGCCAAACGATGACGTAACGGCGCATCTGTGAGCAAGAGGTGTATTTTTTCCTTCGCTTCCTCAAGCGTCTCAACGATAAATCCATTCTCGCCACTATGAATAATTTCCGGCGCGACACCGACAGAAAAACTAACCGGCACCAGTCCTTGCGACATCGCCTCGATTAGGCTTAAGGAAAATCCCTCATAACGCGAAGTCAAAAGCGCAATACCGCCCGCATGCTGATGGAGCATGGCGGGGATCGTGTCTTTGATCGCATTCATGGCGAATGCGTAGTTCGAAAAATGATTCTTCATCCACTGTACCAAATTCTTATTTCGCGACATGAGAACGGAAAACTTTTTTACATCAGGAAATTGCTCAAAGAGCCATATGAGCCGATCAACCCCTTTGAGCTTCAATGTAAACGCGTCCTCTCCGATCCTTCCCAAAAAAACCAACGACGGTTCACGCTCCATGTGAGAATCCGACGTTTCAAACCAGTAATCCTCGATTGCATTATAAATAACCTCAATTTTTTCTTCGGCTATACCCATGTCAACAAGATCTCCTTTGACGATCTCTGACGTGGCAATGACATAGTCCGCGCGCTCGGCCGCGTATTTCTCAACAGAGGAGATATCATTGAGCGGACGGCGAGTTTTGAGATCGAGCTCCCGGATCGCCCCCTCCTTCTTTAAACGCAAAAAGACCTCATAGCACTCGGGCTTCAGTTGGCTCGTTTTAGGGACAGAGCGCAAAAATCCCATAGTCGTTGATCCAAAGTGCGATACGACAGGCTTGGAAAAACGAAGAAACGCGAGCGGTGTATACGTCGTTCCTTGAATAATATCATGACGTAAAATCTCCTCACGTTTTTCGAGGAGCGAGTAGAAAAAAAGGATATTATTAATCCCCTTAAAATGGATCGGAGTATCTGTAAGCAAGAACTTTGGATAAAAACTATTCACTTCCGCGCCTTTTTCGCGCAACTTGGAAGCGATGAGATCGTTGATAAAATGGGCACCTGTCCCGATCTTTTTATCATTGTGGATAAAGGCGATTTTCATTTTAATTCTTTCACTGATACAAAACGGCATTACCTAAAAATGCTTAATGGGAAGGACAGGGGGCCATTCATAGAAACATCCCATTTTACAATTTTTTGGCGGAGCCACGGCGCTCGCGAGCGCCGTGGCGGAGAGGGTGAGATTCGAACTCACGGACCCTTGCGAGTCGCCAGTTTTCAAGACTGGTGCCTTAAACCGCTCGGCCACCTCTCCATCATTCATCTTTACGGACCCCTGCCCCGCGCATGCGGGGACTCGGCCACCTCTGCATGAATCTACACGACAACGATCTGTCGCGTGCAAACAGTACCAAAAAACCCCTAAAACGTCCACCCTTTACGCAATGACAACCTGAGCGGCGCGCAAAGCCGCGAGATGCTCCGGACGTTCGCGCTGGAGATAGACGGTCGCTTTTCCCGGAATCCGTTCCATATTCAGACCATGTCTTTGCGCGAAGGCCAAAATGCGCGCACTTGCCTCCGTGATCAACGATGTGTCAGAAACAATGAGCTCAATTTCAACGACCGAATGGCGAAAAGTTCCAAAATCAACATCGTCCACGTCAATTGCGAACCCCTCTTTTACGTACCTCTGACGACGCGTTGTCCACGAACCAAATGGAACGATCCCGCGCTCGGCGAGTAACCTTTCCAGCTCCCCTTCTTCCGGAAGACCGAGTTCCCGTCGTATCTCCGCCATATCCGTCACCTCGCGGTACTGATCCTCCGTGCGATTCCCGTCTGGGTTAAGTGAAATCTTGAGTTCGAAATCGTCATTTCGCTTGCGTAGCCACCGATCCTTTGTCGTGAGTGTATACTCTGCCGTGTCGTAGTAGGTATCTTTCGAAATCTTCTCCCCTTTATGCTCCGCTCCCTCAAGAAGGCGAGCAAGTTGTTCTTCGGAGGGATGAAACTTCTTTTCGATCTCAATCTGGCTCATATGCAGGGAGCGTAGCAGGATTCGACTGACAGCGCTACGTGCGTCCACTCTTTATGTACGACAAAAACAGCTCTCGTTTACACTACAAATGTTCTCGGATAGACTCTTATACATGCCTAACATCATTCTCACGTCCTCATTCAATGCCGTCGCCCAAGAGCTATTTGTGCGGAATCTTATACCACGCGCACCTGTGCGCGTCGCTTTTATTGCCACCGCCGGAAATATCTACAAAAATACGCCCTGGATTACGAAGGATCGTAATGCACTTACCGATCTCGGATATGCGCTGGTCGAACTTGATCTTGTTGGAAAAAATGCCGAGCAATTAAAAAGTGACCTCGCACCATGCGACATCATCTTTGTAGCAGGAGGTAATACGAGCTATCTTTGCGAATACGCTCATATCAGTGGCCTCCACCTCATCATCCGTGATCTATTGTCTGGTGGGCGTATGTATATCGGATCGAGCGCCGGATCAATTCTTGCAGGTCCTAGCGTTGAGCCATTTTTGGAAGAGGACTCAAAAGAGCTTCCTCAAGATTTTATCTTGCAT
This sequence comes from uncultured Gammaproteobacteria bacterium, assembly GCA_964638165.1. Classification (GTDB taxonomy): domain Bacteria; phylum Patescibacteriota; class Patescibacteriia; order 2-12-FULL-60-25; family 2-12-FULL-60-25; genus 2-12-FULL-60-25. The sequence continues at coordinate 4,040 of CAZWYJ010000041.1, forward strand.
GATCCATGTGGCTTGAGGCTTGTAGAGTACGTCACCCTGCCTCATTATCCGAATTTCGCAAAAGAGAACGATGCGATTGCGAAAAAATACCTCCATCAATTCACCTTCGTTCCGCTAACGGATACAGAGTATCGAGCCGATTCATAGCTCTTTATAGACATACGGATCCTTCGCAAAAGCCTCGGGACATGCCCAAATAGAAACCGACCCCTTCAGCAACGCAGTGCGCGTTGCCAAAGAGGCCGGTCGGAGTTGAGGTCCCGCTAGGGGCGGGACAGTAAAAAGTTCGATCGCGAATGACGCGAATCCGCTAAATGCAGACTCAGCGCCGTGAGGAGGTCAGTCCCAGAAGCCGGTGGCGCGTGCCAAGAACACGAAGGCGCATTCGCCTTCATTGTCCTCTTCGAGCACCCAGTGCTCGCCTTCGACGAGGTCGCCACCGCTGTACGGGACGATGTCCCAGTCGTTGACGCACTCGCCGTCGTTGTGCTGCGGCAGGCGTGCGATGGACGGATGATCCACGGGCTCGAGGAAGCAGGCCCAGTCCTCCTGGGAGATGTCCGGGATGTCCACGTAGCAATACGAGCTGTAGAACTCGCACGTGACTTCCTGCCCGGACTCCTGGCCGATGCAACGCTCCACGTACTGGTACTCGCCCTCGTAGTGGTTTCGCATCCAGAGCTTGAGACGAACCGGGTTCGGATCCGTGTTCGTGGTCCCGCCGGTGCCCATGTCGATCGTGCCACCCGTGCCCATGTCGATGGTGCCACCCGTGCCCATGTCGATGGTGCCACCCGTCTCGAGGTCGATCGTCCCGCCGGTGCCTCCCACGTCCAGGGTGCCACCGGTGCCGGGTGCTCCGCCTTCCATGGAGCCGGCCGCGCCAGCTGATCCGCCCTGTCCGGACGTTCCACCGGTCTCTTCGAGATCCATGGTACCGCCGGTCTCGAGGTCGAGGGTTCCGCCGGTGCCTCCCACGTCCAGGGTGCCACCGGTGCCGGGTGCTCCGCCTTCCATGGAGCCAGCCGTTCCATCTGCGCCACCCTGTCCGGAGGTACCGCCGGTCTCGAGGTCGAGCGTTCCGCCGGTGCCGGGTGCTCCGCCTTCTCCGGAAGCTCCGCCGGTTCCCATGTCGAGGGTACCGCCGGTCTCGAGGTCGAGCGTTCCGCCTTCTCCGGCGGCTCCGCCTTCCCCCAGATCCTCGCACTGCTCGCGCGGACAACCCCAGTCGGGTCGCTCGAGCTCGCGGACCACGCGGATCCGACCATCGGTCGAAACCGACCGGATCGGCGGGAGATAGAGCCACTCGCAGGAGCACTCCCCGCCAGTGCCATCCGGATCCTCGTCCGAGACGAAGCCACCGGTGTTCTCCGTGAACGTGGAGCCACCGGTTCCATCCGGATCGTACTTAGAGTAGTCGGGCATGTCCATGCCCCAATCGCCGCAGCCGGCGGTGCCGAGGGCGATGGCGCTGATCATGAGGCCGAGACCGATCTTGTGCTTCTTCATGATGCTTTTCTCCTTCTCTCTTCAGTTGCGAAAGTTGCGAAGTGACGAAAATTGACGAATATGTCCGCCTTTGGAAAAGGATTTCTCTCCTCCTTTAAAGCCCAAAGTGAACCCGGCACTATACATGAAAATGGCTAAAATGTCAAGTTTAGTAGCTAGCAGCCGGTAGTTAGCATCTAGGGCTTATTAAAGAGGCATTTTTACTGTTTTTCCCCAGCTACAAGCTGCTAGCTACTAGCCCCTACCTCCCCAATGCCAGGCAAGCCACGTAAATCCGCTCTGTTCCGGCGTTTTTGAGGCATAGAGCCGCCTCCTTAGCCGTAGAGCCGGTCGTCAGGACATCATCAACCAGAAGGATGGCTTCCGGGGCCAAGCTATGCGCCACAAAAGAACCGGCCACGTTCGCGGCGCGGATGGAGGGATCATCGATTTCCGCCTGCGGGGAGAGGAGCGCGGACCGCGTTAAGAGATCCTGATCCGCGAACAGCGCAGAAATGTTCCATGCTATTCGCATCCGTTCGGACAGCCACTTTGCCTGATTAAACCCGCGCTCGCGTTCACGGGACGATGCGAGCGGCATGGGAAGGATGTGGAGAAACGATTCTCGCGCCCATGGAAATGGCTCGGATCGGGATTGCTGATACTGACGGAGGAAACACTCGAGATCAGGCGCGAGCGCGGTCATGCCTTGGTATTTGACGGAGGCAATCGCGCGACGAAGCGGGGGCGAATGGTAGTAGCCACAGGCCACAACGCCATCGAAAGGCAGATCACCTCGGCATGTGGTCTCCGAATGTTCCTTGAGGCATTTTGGGCATGGATCGCTCTTGAGGCATTCGGCGTCATTCTGGCACTTCTCGCACCACCATCGCGTTTCCCGCATTAATGGTGATGGCGACTCCTTTGCACCGCAGTGGACGCAAGAAGGCGGATACAGGATGTCGAGGAGGAGGGAGATGAGAGATGATGGCTTCATCCTCTATTCAGTCTCGCATATTAAAAAAGAATGCAATGGGGATAAAACCCACCCCGTAGAACGGGGCACGGCCCCCATCGCGTTTAACGCGACACGACCCCTCCCTTCGTATCCCCCACCCATCCCCGGCCCTTCCCTTGAAAGTTCCCCTCCCTTTTGCCGAGCGAAGCGAGGCTAAGGGAGGGGTTAGGGGTGGGTGCGGATGTCAAAAAGGGGTTAGGCCCGCCCGCCACGCAAGCCGAGTCCGCGAGGCGTTGCGGGCAGGGGTGGGTGTGGATGCAACCCTATGGCGTGAATGGTTTGATGTCGTATGCGACGATCACCCAATCTGCGCCCTGACGCTCAAAGTTCACTGTCGCTTCCCGATATTCTACGGATTTATTCCCGGCGTCATTCACCTCAACCTGTAATTGCACGCGCACGGTAAACGTATCGTCTTCGATGAAGTCTTGCGATTCCGGAATTTCCACGAGACGACGCGCGATCGTGAGATAACTCGGCCCGGTTGCCGGATGCGCGTTTCGAAGTTCCGCCTGCTTAGCCAGGAAAACGCCCGCAAGCGACGGCGAGGCATCCAAAGCCGCATCCGCATAATTATCAAAATTTCCCTGGCTCGATCCGCTTTCCGCGCGCTCCGCGAGCACGCCGGCTCTGCGAGACAGCTCGATGATGCGCTGGATATCCGGATTATTCGATCCCGGAGAAATTATGACCGCGCCCGGATTCACCCCTGTCCCACCCCCCTGATTCCCGGATGGAATCTCCGTGGAAGGAGGCTGTGGCTGCCCGAGCGCCGGAGGTTGAGGCTTGCTCAAACTTGGCAGAACGGGTTGCAGGAGCGGCCACACAAAAAACCAGAGAACCGCAAGCAAGAGGAGGACGGATGCGATGATGAAGAGGATGATTTTTGTACGACGATCCATATGGATAATTGGTAGATGGTAGGTGGTAGGTGGTAGGTGGTAGGCAGGAAGTAATGAAAAGACAATATCCACCACCGACTGGTACGGCCTAGCCGATGCCCGGGGCCGGAGCCACCATATCCGGGTTTCCGACGGATTGCTCGAAATCCTTCTTGGCCTGCTCAATCTGTAGGAGCTGTTTCGGATCCGTGGTCACGATCTGATCTTCCGCGTACGAAGCGACAATCTGAATCGCGGCGTGCTTCTGACCCGCGAAGAAAATCCCCTCGCCTCGTCCGCTCTCGAGCAGGAGGTATTTCTCGGACTGCGTGAGCAAAAAGGTCTTTCCGACAAGATCAATGGACGCCGGAGACTGACGGAGCAAGAGCTGGATGGACGAGTTCGTGACGATGGCCTGTCCGTACGGAGAGGTCAAAAAGTCATTCACGTCTTGCGTGATCGTCGTGACGCCCATGTAATACTTTCGGCAACGCTTCACGAGCGCAAAGATGAACTTGGCCGAATCCTCGTGTTGCATGAGCCACCACGCTTCGTCAATGACCAGAACACGCTTCTTTCGTTCCGACCGAACCACGTTCCAGATGTAATTGATAACCGTATAGATCGCCATCGGCCGCAACTCATCCTCCAGGTCACGCACCGAGAAGATCACGAGAATATTGCTCATGTTCACCGTGGTCGGCGAATTGAGTAATCCGGAAAACGTGCCTTCCGTGTACTTCTTCAACCGCACCACGAGATCCGTGGTCCCCTCCATTCCTTCCAGAATATCCTGAAAGTCCTGCAGGATCGGTGGCTCAACCGTGGAAAGATCCGAATCCGAGGTGATGTCTTTTTTCGCGTACGTTTCGAGGAGCGCGCGGTCGAGGATACTGTCTTCCTGTGCCGTGAGCTTGCCGAGCATGAGACGAAGCAATCCTTTCAAAATAATGACCGCGCTTCGGATGATGTCTTCCGTGGATACGGATTCGCCGGACGGGCGCGGGAGATCGAACGGGTTGATCTTGGCGCTTGAAGCGAGAGAGATGTTGATGTACGTCCCGCCAACGGCATCCGAAAGGTGCTTGTACTCCATTTCCGGATCAATCACGATCACCTCCGTGCCAAGCATGAGCGATCGCAAGACTTCGAGCTTGATCGCGTACGATTTTCCCGCACCGGATGTGGCGAAAATGACGGCATTGGCATTCTGAAGCGAGAATCGGTCAAAGATGATGAGCGAGTTATTGTGCCGGTTCACGCCGTAGAGGATGCCGTTATCCGACGTGAGTTCCGCTGACGTGAATGGAAAGCTGGACGCGATCGGGCTGGTGCTCATGTTGAACGTGATCATGAGCTCATCATTCCCCAGAGGCATGGTGGAATTAAAACCCTGCTCCGCCTGATAGTACGCGCGCTTGGTGTAAATGAGCATGGAGCCGAACGTGGTCTCCACCTGACGCGTTAATTTTTCCAGCTCATCCTGACTCCGCGAATAAAACGTGCAGTAGAAGCCAAACTGGAAGAAGTGTTCGATCCCCTGCGTGAGGTCATCGCGGAGCTGTTCGATGTCCCGCAAAGCCGTCTCCGCGATCGGATCGCGCGCCTTTCCGGCCTCCGCGTCCATTGTGATCTGCGCCTCCAGAACACCCACTTTTCGCTTCAGCTCTTTGAGGATCACATCCGCCTTGATCGGATAGAAAAACATCGCGATATCCAACTGCGCGGAAAGGTTGATGATCGGACTCGCCCACCCGACCGTGACGTAACGGGGATAGGTGACGATAAAAAGCGTGCGCACGAACACATCACCCAAACGCACAAAAGACGGATCAACTTTGAGCGAAGCCGGCGCGATCAAGTCTTTAATTGACGCGACGCCCTTACGGTAGATGCGTTCTTCCTCAAGGGCCACACGCTCCTGCTCTTGCTCCTTCTTCTGTTCTTCCTTCGGTTTTGCCCGCTTATACGAAACACCATCTTTGAGGAGCTCTTTGGGAACGATGGGTTTCTTCTTTTGAATTTCGATAGCCATACAGGATTACGCATTGCGTATGACGAATTGCGTATGACGAATTCCATTGCCCAAGTCGCTTGAGCAGACAATTCGTAATTCGTCATTCGTCATTCGTAATTTCATACCTACCCCTCAAATTGGAGCTTATTAATATCTTCCAAGCGCTGCGTTTCGAACAGCTCCGGATTGTATACCGTATAGTACAGCTCGATGAGCGACTGCGTATCCAGCGCTACCGCATTGAGCGACATGGACGCGAGTCCGCTCAACACGCCGTTCACGCGGAGCATGAGCTGATCCCGCTTGTCCTTAAACCGCTTTTCCGAAAGGCGAATCGCCACGGCCGGCGTGAGCAACTCTTGTGCTCGCGCAAAAAATCCGCGCCGTTTCAACCCCTCGCTCCCGGCCTCTCCGCTCATCGCCGGATCGAGCGGAACGATCACGTAGAAACGCTTTTGCATGATCTCGCCCAGCTCCACGAGCTGGTGCACATACTCCCGATAGTCTCCGATCTGATTCCGAAGCAATTCGTTCTTCTGAACCTTCTCCGCCTTCTTGAGACGTTCAAGATAGTCGTCAATATTCATGTGACGGCTCTGAATGACAACCTGGATGGGAAATTCGATCGAGTTCAAGAATCCCATGTACGCCTGAACGATAGCATTCTGCTCATCCATGTTCTTCAGCGCGAAGTTGATGCTCGACACCAAAAGCACGGCTCGAAGCGTCCCGTCCTTCAGGATGACCGTATCCTCCTTGATCTCGGCGATATCAAGAAAATGCTGTGTCGGTGGCCCCTTTTTTGATCCGGCTAGTTTTACGCTCTGCATACATTAGAATGATCCGTCCGCGTCAGCGTCGTACACGCCTCCGGTATTGACGGTAAGAGAAAGATCCCGCAATCGAGACGACCCCGGCTTTGGCTTTCGGCGCGGAGTATCATCCGTATCTTTTTCGGAGATCGTCTGTGGCTTAATAAGAAGACGAAGATCCT
>CAZWYJ010000042.1:0-10364 GCA_964638165.1 uncultured Gammaproteobacteria bacterium
CCCGATACCAGAAAATCCATCAAACATCTACATCAGATCGCTTGAAAGGGAAGGGAGCTTGCTGTGAGAGATGATACCCCTTTGAGAGCTCCCCTCCCTTCTGCCGAGCGAAGCGAGGCTAAGGGAGGGGTTGGGGGTGGGTGGGGATGAGAGAGATGGATTTGGGTTGGGTTCCTGCCCACTCCCCTTGACAAATCTTCCGAAGTGGTGTATATTGCTTCCCATCCTCAAACGCCGGCAGTGCGCTAGCAAGCTCTAGCAATACTCCCGACGAAAGAGGCGTGAAAGCGGTCAAGCGCATAATACCCAAAAGTGGCTCCCGCGCGCAGGTAGAGGGCATACGACAAACGCCCCACCTGATCAACCTTCAACCCACAACGAAGGAAGGACGGTTACCCATGACCGGACCCCCGAACAGGACGTTCACCGCGAAGTAATCCGCGACGACGACGGCGAAGCATGACGTCTGATCCACGCACGGATCACAACCTTCTACCGGAGCTCTCGGGCAATGAGACGACCTCTCAACGCCACGCTCCCCTCATCATCACCCCGACTGCCAACAGCCGGGGTGAAGTTATAGTAGCTCTCGACGAAAAAGCCCGATCCGCTTACAATCCCTTTTATCTATGAAGGAACTCTGCTTTTCAGGCATCCAGCCTACGAATGTCGTGCACATCGGCAATTACATCGGCGCGGTCAAACAATGGGCGGACATGCAGCACCGTTACCCCTGCCTTTTCTGCATCGTGGATATGCACGCGATCACGGTCCCGCAGGAGCCAAAAGCCCTTCGTGAAAATAACTTGCGTCTCGCGGCAACCTATCTCGCCTGCGGGCTTGATCCCAAACGTTCGCATATCTTCATCCAGAGTGAGATCGCGGAACACACGGAGCTCGCATGGATTCTCGGCACGATCGTGAAGATCGCGGAGCTGGAACGTATGACGCAATTTAAAGACAAGTCCGTGAAGCGCGGTGAGAATGTGGGCGTTGGACTCTTTACCTACCCGGCGCTCATGGCCGCGGATATTCTGCTCTACGACACCACCGTGGTTCCGGTCGGCGATGATCAGCTCCAGCATTTGGAACTTACGCGTGAGATCGCCCGACGATTCAATAAACAATTCGGGGAGACATTCATCGTGCCAAAATCCCTGATTCAGGAAACCGGCGCGCGTATTATGGGTTTGGACGATCCGAGCGGAAAGATGAGTAAGAGCGCAAAGTCCGCGCTCAACTACATCGCGCTTACGGATAGCGATGATGATATCTCGAAGAAAATCAAGAAGGCGGTGACGGATTCGGATGGCATTATTGCGTATGATCCGATCAAACGCCCGGCGGTTTCCAATTTGATGACGCTTTTCCACCATGCCACGGGCGTGACCATGAAGGATCTTCAGGCACAGTACGAAGGAAAAGGCTATGGCGCATTCAAGGCCGATCTCGCGGACGCGCTCATTGCCATGATCAAGCCGATTCGAGAAAAGATTGAGCATTACATGAATGATCCCGCATCCATCGGGAAGATTTTGGACGCCGGACGCGACGAGGCGAAAGCGCTCGCTGAAGCAAAGATGAAGATCGTGCGCGAACGCGTGGGACTGGGGAGATAGCCCTTCGTCATCCTGAGCGCTTACAAACATTTTAAAAAGCACGAAGCCCAACGCGAAGGACCCCTTTCTTATTGCGGATGTTCATGAATTCTCATGACGCTCTCAATAAGAAAGGGATCCTTCGCGATGAGCTACGCGCCGCTAAACGAGTATGAGGCGCTCAGGATGACGGGAATTATCTTTCCGAAACCGTGATCACGTTCGGGATGGATGCGTACCCGTCTTCAATTTCTTCCGCGTCCGAGAATTTTGATACGAAAGACGTGGATGTGCCGCCGTCGAGATTCAATACGTGCGTCCATGCGATCGGGAGCGTCTTTAAGAGCTCGGCAAAATCATGCAGGCTAATCTCCCCGTCGCCGTATACGCCGAGATAGACGAGACCGTCCCAATCCATGCCGATGAATGACCGGCGAGCCAGAAGCTCGCTATCTTCTTTAATGGCCGGTGCGCCATCTTTGATTAAGAACGGATAGCTCTGCGCGGAAGACGAGGTCGAGCTCAAAACATGAGGCTGATCTGCCGTATCAATAATCTTGGGAATTCCGTCGAAGACGATGAGACCGGATTTGTCCGCATCAAAACTTCGGGAAGAGACACTGGTGCCATTGATACGCAACGCGCCAGACGGCGTTCCGTCTTCATGGAAGTACACGCCGTTCATAATGAACTTCGCGTTCGGGAGACTGTCCCTCCATGCTCGAATAGACTGCGATATTTGATTGTTCGCGAAATCAAAGCGGTACTGCGAAGGATCGAAGCGATAGACCACGAGGGTCGGGCGCCACTCCCCTTGCGGGATCGCGACCTTGGCGCGATCTACGCCTTCTGCCACGCGTTTCCATGCAAAAACCTCGCTCGCTTTTTCGAACGCGTCCTGATACGGCAATGGCAAGGCGGATCCAATGACCGGCTCTGTCTCATCCGATTGCCTCACGCATCCGATCCCGAATACCATCGTCATCGCAATGGCGAAGAGAGCCACTAGCGATGCTGACGTGGAGCGAGAAGCGCAGGCGGCGCCTGTCCCGAGGCTTTTGCGAGGGAACGAAGGTATGCGCCGAATGCGTACGTCCCTAGAAAACTTGGAATACACACAGCCACAATACTCTTGCCGATAGATCCCCGCCTCCTTGGCGCGACGCTGGGACTCGTCTTCCCCTCCCCCTTTCTTCCAATCACGATCGAGGAAAGGAATGCCGTATTTCTCGGACAGCGTCCGGCCAACCTCGTGCACCATCTCGATTTTCTTGCGGCGGCTCACGCCGAGCGTGCATGCCACGATATCAAATCCATGCTCCTCGGCATACGCGAAGGCGCGATCCAAACGGAATGCCATGCACTTGGCGCACCGATCTCCGTTCTCACGATCTTGCGCATGCCCTTGCACGGCGCGGTACCACGCAGGTTCATCCTGCGAGACTTCGATAAAAGGGATCCCGTGCTGTTTTGCCATGGCGCGCGCCGCATCCGCGCGTTTACGGAATTCATCCGACGGGTAAATATTCGAATTCTCAAAATAGATGGTCACGTCGTAGTCCGGAATCAAAAGTTCCGGCATATACGCCGAACACACGCCGCAGCAGGCGTGGAGGAGGAGCTTCGGACGGCGTTTCGGATAATCCATGAGGGATAAGGTAATACGAGAAGCGTGCGTCGTAAAGAACCTTCAAGCATGAAATTCGATGCGTGTAAGAGCGAAGAAAAAGCGCGATTCGCTCGTAACTACGACTTTTTCTCCGTATACGCCCACGTCCCGGTCCACCCTTCCGGGGGCGCTTTTTCCGCGTACGCTTTCGCACGATCGCAGAGGACGCGCGCTGCGGGATCGGCCTCAACGAGCGATGCGCACATCACCACGGCTTCTTGAAAACGCTTGGCGATGTACGCATCCAACGCTTTTTCATAGACCCGTACGTGATCCTTCTGTCCCTGCGTGGCCCGATCCATACGACTGATCACCTCAAGGATATCAACAGGTTCATTGCGCCCTTTCACCGTGACGCGATCGAGACGGCGCACAAGAAAATCATCTCCCAGCCGTTCCGCGGTATCGCGCGATATGAGAATCGTGGCGCCGTACGTCTTGGTCAGATTCTCCAGACGACTTGCGAGGTTCACGCTGTCCCCGATGACCGTGTAGTCCGTATGCGCCTCCCCGCCCACGTTCCCGACCACCATCTCGCCCGTATGAATACCGATGCCGATCTTCCATGCCGCTCCGCCGAATACACCTTTGACATTCATCTCTTCAAGCGCGCTCCGCATATCGAGAGCCGCTTCAATAGCGAGAATGGCATGATTCGGCTCATCGAGCGGAGCATTCCAAAAAGCCATGATGGCATCTCCCATGTACTTGTCCAAAACGCCACGACGATCAAAAATCACGAGCGTCATGCGATGCAAAAACGCATTGAGCCACCCCACGAGATCTTGCGGATCCGCCTGTTCCGTCAACGACGTGAAATTACGGATGTCCGCGAAGAGCACGGTCATGGTGCGTCGCTCACCACCGAGATGGATGCGCTCCGGATTACGCAAAATCGTTTCCGCCACCGAAGGGCTGACGTACTGCGCAAAAACTTGGCGGATCGCGCGACGATCGCGCTCCGCGACGATCCGACGCTCGATCATGACGCCAACATAACTCCCGACGATGGCGATGGTCGGCCACACAATATCAATGATCACGCCACGATCGAATGCCACGAATGACAGGGTCATCCAACCGATCCAAATAGCACCGACCATCACGAGGCTCCAACGGATGCGGAGGAACGGAACGAGGCACCCGAAGAGGAGACCGATGAGCGCCATGCAGAGCGCGATCTGCCAAGACGGCATGAGTGAAAGCCATGCGCGCGAAAGGATCGTGTCCGCCAGCGCCGCGTGCACCTCTACGCCGGGCATGAGGATGCCATCGGACATGGGAGTGAGCTGAGCGTCATGCAAATCGTATGCCGTTGCGCCGACGAAAACGATCGCGCCTTTGAGCGATGAGAGATCCGCAGTCCCCTGCAAGACATCCGAAGCCGAAATAGTTGGGAACCCCTTTCCCGGCGCCCCGGGGAATGACACGATGACACGGCCTGCCGGATCGCTTGGGATCGAATCCCGTGACACCGAGGCATCCGCGAGCACGGCGACTTCGTACCCGAAGGCGCGAAGTATGCCGTCGCCGGACGCGCGCTGAATCTCAAGAGGAACGCGGCGTGACACGCCATCGCGATCCAGAGGCGTATTCGAGTGCCCGGATCGTCGCGCGACTCCGCCGATGCGCGAGACGGATTGCAGGGTGTGATTGGGGTCGTAGCTGATCGCCTGGCCTTGCTCCATGATGCGCAACTCGATCGGGAGCACCACGTTCCCGGCCTGCTCAATGGCATCCGCCAACATGCCATCAGCCTGCTCGGACTGCGATTCCGGAAAGTTCACGTCGTACGCGATAACCGAAACGCCGCTCTCCGCAAGCGTCCGAATGAGCTTCGCATGCACGGCGCGATCCCATGGCCATCTTCCGATCTTTCCGATTGATGCGTCATCAATAGCCACAATGCGAATTCGCGCATCAGGCGTCCGGGGCACAAAGAGCCGATCCGCAAAGCCATAGCTCAGGGATTGAAAAACACCACCCAAAAACAAAAAGGCGCAGACGCAGGCAATTCCCGCGCCCACGACCATGGGTCGCCACGCCTGCTTCAAAATTCCCGCGACATCGCGCGCACTCTGTCGCATACGGGTTCTATCGCCCGGTAATGCGAAGCGTTCCAACGACTGTTGTGTTGTTCTCCGTAAAGCTCCCTCCGAGTTCCGTGACCGATGTCTTGGACGACGGGGCCGTAAAGACCGAGCCGTTCAGAACACCCGCTCCGGACGCAACCACGATGCGCGCCTGATTCGTGACGAGCTTCGTTTCGCCATTATTGTACTTTGCCGTTACCGTAATCTCGGATGTTTCGCCGGGCCTCAGAGACGTACCCGCGCTCGAAGAGATGATCAGCGACTCCAGCACAGCCTCTCCCTCCGTGGCAACTTGAACAGTCGCCGTGTGCGTTTTCCCACGATCTTGGTAGGTTGCGGTGAGCGCATCGCGTCCCGCGCGTACGGCCGCACACGATACCCCGTTCAAGCGCACGATATTCGATCCCGCGGTCACGTACTGCGCCAGCGCGGAAACATCCTTCGTGGTTCCGTCAGTACGTGTAGCGATAACGACGATCTTCGCTTCTGTTCCGATCTTGATCGGATTCGGGCGAACGGCCACGGTCATGGAGACAAACTCCGGCTCCGTATCCGATACCGTTGTGGTTGCCACGATCTCTTCCGGCTCAAGCCCCTCTAGCATCTCCGTACCTGGAAGCGTAGATGTCGCCGTCACGGGCTCAGCGGACGGCTTGAGCGCCTCCTGTAGCAGTGCACGGGCCACGACTTCGCGCGCATCCACGGCTCTCATCTTCTCCTGAATCATCCGCGCCTGATCCCCGGATAGTTCGCCGGCATTCACTTCGCGCCGGAGATTTTCAATACCACTCCTCACCGTATCGAGCGAAATGCGCGCTTCCTCCAAAGCCCTGCGCAGGATAAGACGGTTCGCCTCATCCAGACGCGCATCGAGGGCGAGGAGGCGCACGAAGAAACCCGAGGCCTCATCCGCATCCACGAGAAGCTCGGAGATGTTCTCAATGCGCTGCTTGAACGGGTAGAGCGAGGAATCCGGATCAACTTGCTCAATGAGAAAATCAATGCGCGCAAGGGCTTGGCGAATGCGATCCCGTTCGCGCGCGCCATCCTGTCCGCTCAACTGCGTTCGAATATACGATTCGAGGCGCGCGAATTCCTGCGCGGCAAGCCCGGTCTTCCCATTCTCCACCAATTCAATGAGGTGCAAGAAGCGCCGAACGAAGTACCGCTGCGCCAAGGCATCCTTCTTATTCTCCTGCGTGAGACTCAAGTGAAGACTCTCCGAAAGCTCCGCGATTCCCGCGAAGATCTGATCCGGCCGTACGCCGCCAAGCTGCTCAAGCGCCATGCGTTGTTCCTTTTCTTGTGCGGCTACGAAGGCATCGTCCGCCAGTTCATTGCGCATGGCCCAATCACTCGTTTTCTGATCATGCGTCAATGCAACCTTCTCCGTGAGAGCGCCATCGGAGCGGTATCGCGCGATCACGCCTTCCGGAACCGCCTCCGCGTCTCCCGATCCGTTCGCGGCGGCCGTCATTACGGCGCCACCATTTGCAAAAACCTCCGTTGCGCCGGATGGATCCGTTGAAACGTCGAAGGCCGTTCCTCGCACGGTCGCAACCACAGCAGAGGTCCGAATGATGAAGGACGCATCCACGTCCAAGAGACGCAATACGCGAGACCAGACGCGGCCAGAGGAAAGCTGTAGTTCAAGGTGCGTCTTCGAGACGTCCGCCTCATCTACCATCGCCTTCGTAATCGTCAGTTCCGCCCCATGCCCAAGGCGGCTCTCCGCCCGGCCGAACATCTGGACGGATGCCAATCCCGTGCCATCCGTTTGGATGCTCCACCCTTCTCCGACTTCCATGCCCGTGGATGCCGCCTCCCAAATTGTGGCTTGCGGACGGCGGACGCGAACCCCCTGCGACTCAATCATCAGCGTAACGCGCTGCGGCGGGTATTCCGGCACGGAACCAAGCGACCAAAACCACCATGCGAGACCTCCGAGAACAAGGAGTGGCAAAAGGATGAGAATCCACTTTTTCATACGTATAATCAAGGGAGAATAACAGGGGCATTGTAGCACGGGGACAAGAGAAAAGGATAGGCGCGAAGAAGGCGCCAAATACAACTTCCCTAAGAGCCCTCGTTGGTTTGGAATTGCAACAATTATCTTGATCGGTACGGCATATTTGCTCGCAAAAGCTTTAAACAAACCGATGGGAACGGTATTGACGACGCTCTTAGCCTTATGCGGAATCGTAGCTATTGCAATGCCGGAACTTTTCCAGTAATCAGATCAAAAAAATAGTCATCATTAACTCTGTTTTCATAAATCACGCCCAAAAAGGACTTCTGCGTACCGCTCGACAGCCTCAACGTACTCCCGATAGTCGGAAATGGAATTCATGGTCCCGTCTTTGGCTAAAAGGAAGATCGCATCAAGCCGCACGCGCTCGATGAATGTCCGGTCATGCGACACAAGGATGACCGTGCCCTCAAACGTCTCGAGCGCCTCTTCGAGCGCGGAGAGCGCCTCAAGATCAAGGTGATTCGTGGGCTCATCCAAGACGAGCGCGTTCACGCCGAGCGCGGAAAAGAGCGCGAAGAGCAAACGCACCCGGCCGCCGGGACTGAAGAGCCGAATCGGGTCATGCGCGCGCTTCGGATCAATGCCGAAGATGTCCAAAAGGAGGAAGCTCTTTTCGAGCGTCAACCCGGCGCGAGACTCAAGGATCTGCAAAGGCGTTGCGTCGCGATCCAGCGCATCATGCTCCTGCGCGAGATGTCCGAAACAGACCCCGGGTCCAATGCGAACCTCTCCCTCAAGCGCAGGACATTTTCCGATCATGGTCTGCAAGAACGTCGACTTGCCACTGCCATTGCGACCGATGAAACACAGTCGTCGTCCGAATGGGATGGAGAGCGAGAATGACTGCATGCGAAATCCGCCCGGATATCCCGCGATAATCTCTTCGAGGACGATGTCCCGATTCCCTCGCTTCCTCTCCTTCGGAAGAAGCAATTCCAATGGTTTGCGCTCAAAGGGTTTTTCGATCTTTTCGATCTGCTCGATCCGTTTCTCAATGGCTTTTGCGCGCTTTCCGGATCTCCCGGCGCGATCCCGCTTGAAGTCCCGAAGGAGCTTGTCATTGTCCCGGCCTTCCCATGCGCTCCCGCGTGCGGACGCGATCTTCAGCTCCGTCGCCCGCTTCCCCAAACGCGCAATTTCTTCCTGTTGCTCGCAATACTCCGCGTGCAGACGTTCACGCTTTTTTTCGGACGCGATAAGGTAGTCCGAATACTTCCCGCCAACGATACCCACCTCGTGCGTTACGTCATCAACTTCGATAATCTTCTGAACCACATGATCCAAAAAAGAACGGTCATGCGATGCGACGATGACGGCAGCATCCGACGCAGCCAGCAGACGCTCCAGCCAGATGATCGCGGGGAGGTCGAGGTCATTCGTCGGCTCGTCCAAGAGGAGGATGTCCGCTCCTTCAAGGAGGGTGCGAACGAGACGGACTTTTCGTCGCTGTCCCCCGCTTAGCGCGGAGACATTTTTTTCGCGATCGCTTGGGTCAAAACCGAATCCGTTCAAAAGAACATTCATGCGACGCTCAAAAGAGCCGTCAATCTCACTGGCGGACGCGTGGAGAAAAACCTCAATCGTCACGTCTTCCGAAAACACAATGTCCTGCGGCACGTATCCGATCCGGACTCCGGGATCAACATGGATTCGTCCGCGGTCGGCAGTTTCCTGACCCGCGATGATTTTGAGAAGCGTTGATTTTCCGGATCCATTATTCCCGATCAGCGCCACCTTCTGCGAGCGGCCAATCGAAAAAGAGACATCCTTCAATACCGGGAGGAGGCCATACGTTTTTTCGACGTGATCGACGGTGAGCATACGAATCTTCAAAGCTTACCCAGCATCTAAAAGCGCCGCAATACCTCCTCCTTTCCTCGCGTGGCCACTCCGACCGATTTAATGGTAAAGTCATACACAAGAAGCTATGCCCAAACCCTCCATCGCCATCCTAACCGGAGGCACGAGTTCCGAACGGATGATCGCGCTCGCGTCCGCGAAAAATATTCGGGGCCTCCTCTCCACCCGCTATCGCGTTCGTGTTTTTGATCTCCCGAAGCAATTGCCCGCATTCCTCTCTGCCCGCCGGACGTTCAAGGCAGCCATCCCGGTCTTTCACGGAAAAGGCGGGGAAGACGGGACGATTCAAGGTTTTCTCAAAACGCTGGGAATCCCCTTCCTCTTTTCCGATGTCGAAGCGCATGCGATCGCCATGAATAAGGCATTCACGAAAGATGCCGTCATACGAGCCGGCATTCGTACGGCTCCGCATGTCGTGGTCGCGAAGCAGGATATGCCACGCATCCGCTATCCGGGGAAATGCGTTATCAAACCCATGGACGGCGGAAGCTCCATCGGCGTCGCGATCGCGAATACAAAACAGGAGTTCGCAAAAGGCCTTCGCCAGGCGTTTTCGCACAGCGATTCCGTCCTCATTGAAACATTCATTCCCGGAAAAGAATTCACGGTCGCGGTGATTGAAAAAGGCCGAGAGACGATCGCGCTCCCCGTGATCGAAATACGTCCGAAGACCGCTTTCTTCGACCTTGCGAGCAAATACGATGCGAATCTCGTCGAGGAACTGTGCCCCGCGCCGATAAAGAAAACGCTCTCCAAAAAACTGCAGGACGCGGCCGTGCGCGTCCATCAGCTCCTCGGCGCCAAACACCTCACGCGATCGGATTTCATCGTGGACGCAAAAGGACGAATCTGGTTCTTGGAAATCAATACCATTCCGGGACAGACACTCAACTCCCTCGTTCCAAAAGCTATGAGAGCCGCGGGGATCAACATGGAAAAACAATTTTCAGAATGGATTGAGAAGGTGTGGTCAAATAAAATGACGGGATTAGGCCTTTAAGCCTCTAGGGAACTAAGGGAAAAGTCCCCCTAAAGGCGTAATAGCCTAATTTCCTAACCCCCTAAGATCCAACCTTGACATTCTGCCAACTTTGTATTACATTGTGCCGTAT
>CAZWYJ010000043.1:0-3445 GCA_964638165.1 uncultured Gammaproteobacteria bacterium
CTAAAGTCTCCCCTGCGGTGCCCACCGAAGCCGAAGGCGTAGGAGGGACAAGGGGGTTTGGGGGGTTCTAAACGTAAAACGCTCTCAAGCAAGGGCTTGAGAGCGTTTCGGGCAGTGATGCCCGCTACCGAATTCGGACGGGAGACCTGATCAGTGTCAGGTCTCCGGAATTGGAATGGCAGTACGTTTTTGCGTTTTGCGAGCGGGCGGGACAAAAACCCGTTTCCCGTACTCGGATGCGGCGATCGGCCTTCGTCAAGCGAAGGCCAAGGGCTATGCCGCTTACGTTTTTACAGCTCGCAGGTGTGGCGTCTGCGACCGCGGAGGTTCCGACACGGGCGGATCCTGGATGATGACCGACACCCGATCACCATCTTCGCAAACGAACAGCGTACTAAGCGTGATCGCGTTCATGAGTGCCTGAAGGGCGTCGAATTCCTCCTGGCTGAACTCGATCTCTCTCTTCCCCCGGTTACTCTCGATGAGAGCGTTCGCGCCTGCGAGGAAACGCTCCCCCCAAGACGATCCGCCCCGCTTCAGCTCGAGAAGCTCCTTGCGGAGTCGAACGGCTTCCTCATCGTTCTTGGTGAGAATTTCCTGAATACGTGGCAAAGCGCTCAAGGTATGTTGCAAGAGCTCCTCGAGCGTGTATGTGCCCTCTTCAGAAAGACGGAGCTTCTCAATGGCAACGGATAACCATCCGCGCTTGAGCATCTCCCCGATCCTTCCCAAGACGAGCTCCATGCGTCGCAGACCTTCCTCCGTTGAACCGATGGTGCCGATACCGAGCTTTAGGCAGAGACCCTCCACCGAAAGCCGGATCACATCATCGCGTTGCGCCGCGCGTTCTGCCGCGACGCGAATTTCGGCTCGAAGATCTTCGATCTGCTCGGCCCGTTCGGTTAGATTGCGTTGGAGCGTGCCCGTCGTTCGATTGGACACTTCCCTGATTTCACTACACTCATTCCGCGTCGTCGCCAGATCTCTTCCGACTTTCTGACTCTCCTGGACGAGGAAACGAATTCGCTCTTCACGAGAATCGAACTCCCTTCGCAGGTCCTCGACTTCTTCTCTGCGACGAAAGATCTTGCGCACCAATACGACGACCGTTACGGCGAAGAGAACGAGGGTCAGTACGAGCCACATCGTCATTTCCTGTCGCTGGGACTCGAGCTTGATCAACTGATTCTCGAGCTCGATCAGCTGATTCTCAAGCTCAGACGCATTGCCGGAAGGCGCACCCTCCTGTCCGGAAGGAGCATTCGGCAAAGCGCCGGATGCGAGCGGAGCAGGTGCAGGAGCCTCCGTGGCAGGATCATTAGCCACGGTAGCGATACCCGGCGGGACGATGATGTTCCGCCACCCAACCCGAGAATTCACCGGGATGACGAGATCCAGTACGCACCGCTGCGTGTCGCATGCTTCGATCTGTTTGGCGAGCGGATCCACTCTTGCGGCAGGAGCTTCCCATCGCACATTCGGCGCAAGAGGACTCACGATGCTCCACACGCATTTCGGCGTGGTACATGCCTGAATCTGCTCGGCGAGCGGATCCCCGGCGCCTGCATGTGAAGGCGATCCTGAGCCAAAAACCGCGCTGAGCGGAGTAGACGATGTACCGGTGGACGTATCCACCGAGCTTGAACTTCCCGAATTCGCACTTTCCGTCATGATCAAAGTCTCCCGTGGAATGAGGTAAACGTACCTGTCGGCTTCATTGGGGCAGTAGGTGTCCCAATAGGCATCGGATGCCCGATCCGCTTCGATGGCATTGGAACGCACGCGAGCACGTTGCCAACCTCCATCAACGCGGCAGAGCGCCAATGTCTTTGTGGGATTATCCCTCCGGATGCGAAACATGTCCGTCCCGAAGAGTCGCGCGAACTGCCTCGTATCAACGATATGCCGATTGATTCGCACGTACGCGCCGCTATCCGTTCGGCCGATCGTCGTGAAGTGCAATCCTTCGACCGCATCCTTTGTTCGACTCCGTGCCGGAAATGCGATCAGAAGGAGAATGAGCAGAATCGGCGCACAGAGCGCCCAATGCCATTGACGTCTTCCCATGATTCCCTCTCCTTTTCCAATTCTGTCCGAATTGTAAATGTTCGAGCGATAGAACGTCAGAATAGCCTGACGAAGAATCCATTCCCCCCGTAAAGGGAGAATAGCAAACTTCACCATACACTCGCCAGACAGTCAAATGTTCTGCGAACCGGGCCGATCGCGCCTTTTCGATCCCCCCAAGACCGTGTAGGATAGCGCCATGAAACACTTCCTCGTATTTGGCACCCATCCTCGGCTCTCTCTTGCGGAATTTCGCGCCACGGCCCCACACGTTTCCTCCCCGATCCTCGTCGGACACGCGGGAATCGTGGAAGATCCTCAATGGGACGGGTCCCGGCTCATGGATACATTGGGAGGCACGGTGAAGCTCGGCGAAATCGTGGATGAAGTCCCTGTCGGAGACGTGGATGCCGAGCACCTGGCGGATCTCATCCAAAGATCTACGAATGTCGAAAATCTCGATTTCGGATTTACAGTCTTCGGCGGGACCGAGCGCATGCAGAAAGATCTCCAGAAAATGCCGATCGCGCTCAAACGCGCACTCAAGGAGCGCGGCATCCGGAGCCGGTGGGTCACGAGCAAGGAAGGCACCTCGCTCTCCCCCGCCGCTGTCGCCAAGCTCAAGCTCACGGAGCATGGAACGGATCTCGTGTGCATCATCGCATCAGGCAAGGCCTCTATCGGGAAGACGACGCACGTGCAGAATGCGGATGCGTGGAGCGAGCGTGATTACGGACGCCCATGGCGCGACGATGAAGCCGGCATGTTGCCTCCGAAGCTCGCGCGTATCATGGTTAATCTCGCCCGCGTGAAAGACGGGGAGACGATTCTCGATCCGTTCTGTGGCAATGGAACCGTTCTGATGGAGGCCGCGCTCATCACGAAGGCGAAGCGCATCATTGGGAGCGATATCGAAGAAAGACAGTCCGCCTCATCGCTGAAAAATCTTGAGTGGCTCGTGGATCGCCGTATTCTCACTCCTGGCGATGCGGAACGGACGGAGATCTTCGCCGCAGACGCCCGTCAGGTGCATGACCGCCTTGATCCCGCATCCGTTCACGTGGTGATCAGCGAAGGCATGATGGGACCGCCACTCCGAGGACATGAGTCGCAGAGCACCATTCAAAAAAATGCCAAAGAAATTTCCTCGCTCTGGATCCAAACGCTCGACCATCTCCGCCCCACGCTCGCCAATAATGCGCGACTCGTTCTCGTGTGGCCGTCATTTAAGACGGACGGAGGCATTGCCCGCGTTGGACTCGATGAGGAAGTGACGCGACTCGGCTACCGCGTTGTGAATCCGCTTGGCGACTGGGATGAGAGCAATGGACCGCTCATCTACCACCGTCAGGGACAACGCGTGGCCCGACGCATCGTC
>CAZWYJ010000043.1:3455-8937 GCA_964638165.1 uncultured Gammaproteobacteria bacterium
CTCGCATACGTCGGATAAAAATAGGTAGGAGCATGCCGGCGGCATGCCCCTACCTATTTTGTCATCTTGACGGGGTATTTTTTTCATGAAAGAGTTCTCTTTCCCTATGGTAGGGAATGGCACTACCGCCAGATCGAACCTTCAACCTTCTTACGAGAGAAAGGCCTACAATGAACCCGGGCGAAATTTCAAAAAACGACCGAGCTTCCGCGTTCGCGCCGGCCCACTACTGGGAAGCGTGCGTGAAACGCACCCCCTCACTAAGGCGTCAGGAAGAGGGCGTCGAGGCGTCGGACAAAATCATTTTGCAAGGCACGGCGTACGACCAGGCGATCATCATCCTCCGAGGAAATGTTCGCGAGGAAATCCGCGTTCATCATGATGGAATGATCGCCGTCAGAGAATTGCGCACGCTCCCCGAGGGGAGCATGGCTTTCGCGGAAGCGCTCTCCGAGGAGTACGCCTGCGCACCAGCTCGATACAGCGTGATCGCGGAAACGCGCGCGAGGATCGTCCGCGTGGATCGGTCATGGCTTACGAACATGGGACTCCTCCGCGGTCCCGGCCACTTCGAGCATGATCTGCGTCTCGATCAGATCCGGCTACACCACAAGCTCCTCGATGCCATCGAGAATATTCTGCGGGAACTCATCGAGGCGGAGAGACCGCGACGAATCCTCAATAATCTCATTGAGCCACGTCGAGATCGAACATCGCTCTTGCCCGATGCCCCAAATGCCACGGACGGAGAGAGCCTCGAGCATGAATGACCGCACCTCTCTCACTACAAACGAACGCCCCGACTTGGAATGATCCGGCCGGGGCGTGTCTTTTTTTGCCACAAACGAAAAGAGACTTGTCAAAAAGGATGGATGACGCCGCGCTGGAAGGAAAAAATTCGCGAGGCGTACGAAAACGTACGGCGAACGAATTTTTTCCTGAAGCGCAAGTCAGACGCCTTTTTGACAAGTCTCTTACGGGTAGATTTGATGCCCTTGTTCGTCAAACACCGAAATCGCCTGAACCGGGCAGGATTGCGCTGCCAAGAGGATCGTTTCGGCATCCGCGCCGTTCTGGTCAACGATGTAGGCCTTATTATCACCATCAAGCTGAAAAACACCGGGAGCGACCGTCACGCAAGGCGCAGCACCAATACAGGCATCGCGGTCAACGACAACACGGGAGATCTTGAGAGGCTTCTTTGCATCAGACATATAATATTCGAGATCGTACGCGAGAAAAGGAAATTGGTAAATAGTTGATTAGTTGATTGGGGAAATGCAATTCTCCAATCAACCATTTACTAATCAACTATATTTCCAAAATGTTTTTCCCGATAGAAACGGATGAGCTGCTCGACTTCGGGGATGCAGGAAGGATCTCCAGTGCCGACTTTCGTCCTCCGCTGAACCGCATCAAGCGTCCATGCGCCATCCAGCACCGCTTCTTCGATATCATGATCCGTGACTTTGACGACCGAATCAACCAGCCTTCCGTGTTCGACTTCGACGCGCGCGTCCTGATTCGTTTTCCGGAGATAGTCATTGATCGCGGACCGGAGCGCCTTATCGCCGAGCACGGAACAGTGCACCTTGCGCAACGGGAGACCGCCGAGTCGCTCCATGATGTCCTGCGGCTTGAGTTTTCGGGCATCCTCGATCGTCATCCCGCCGTTCTCCGTGACGATCACAGACATCATTGACGTAGATGCAATCGCAGACGCACAACCAAAAGTCTGCCACTTGAGATCCGTGATCCGCTCCGTGGCAGGATCAACCTTGATCCAGATCTTCATCATATCCCCGCATGCCGGAGACCCCACCATGCCCATGCCATCCGCCTGATACGATTCTTCATCATCCATGAAGTTTCGCGGATGAAAAAAGTGATCCTTCACGGTCTCCGTGTAGACCCATTTCTGCTTTGCATCGCGGGAGGTGACGTCAGGCATATGTTCATCAACACTCTCCTCTAGCCCCTCCCTTTCAAGGGAGGGGTTGGGGTGGGTGCGTGCTCAAAATACTTCATATCCAAATTCACCGGGCTCATGTGGCGGAGGCGTTGGACGATCTTCGGCATGACCCTGATGACAGCTTCAATATCACCTTTCGTCGTGGATCGTCCAAGGCTGAAACGGAGAGATCCATGCGCAGCCTCATACGACATGCCGAGCGCGAGGATCACGTGCGAGGGATCAAGCGATGCGGATGCGCAGGCAGATCCTGTCGAGCAACAAATTCCTTTCGCATCCAAATACAACACCGCGGCCTCGCCTTCGATATCCATAAAAGACACGTTCGCGTTATTCGGAAGGCGTTCCCTCGCATGACCGTTCAAGCGAGACTTCGGAATCCGCAAAAGCCCTTCAATGAGACAGTCGCGCAAGACGGCAAGACGGGCATTCTCCTTTTCTCTCCGCGCCCGCGCAAGCTCGAATGCCTTCGCAAATCCGATGATGCCGGGTACATTCTCGGTCCCGGAACGCAATCCGCGCTCCTGCCCGCCACCGAACATCATGGGCTCAAGCTTGAGTCCACGCCGCACGAAGAGGAGCCCGATGCCTTTTGGGCCATAGACCTTCGTTCCGTTCGCGGTGAGAAGATCGACATGGAGCTTCGTGACATCGAGATCCAGCGCCCCGGTTGCCTGGCAGGCATCCGTATGGAAGATCGGATAGATCGTCTCATGCGCCTTGCGATAGGAGAGGATCGCGCGCCCGATCTCCGCAATCGGCTGGATCGTGCCGATCTCGTTATTCGCGGTCATGATGCTTACGAGGATCGTCTGATCCGTGATCGCTTTTGCGACATCCTCTGCAGACACGATCCCCTCCGTACTCACCGGAATGATCGTGAGCTCAATCTCCCCGCGGCGCGCCAAGCGCTGCAATGTCTCAAGGACCGCAGGATGTTCAATCGCGCTCGTGATCACATGGTGGCCACGCTCGCCATGCGCACGGATCACCCCTTGGATCGCGAGGTTGTCCGATTCCGTTCCACCGGAGCAGAAAATGATTTCATCCTCATGTCCATGCAAAAAATCCGCGATCAGCTTCCGCGCGGATGCGACGGCGTGCTGTGCCTCCGTACCAGCTGAATGGAGCGACGACGGGTTTGCAAACGCGTCCGAAAAAAACGAGCGCATCGCACGAAGCACCGCCGGATCAACCGGGGTCGTCGCTGCATGATCGAGATAGATGCGTCGAAGTGACATAGAGTAGTGACGAGATTCACAATACGTTCGTGAACAAAACAGCCTTGGATGTATCGTTGATTGGTTGATTAGTAAGTGGTTGATTTGTATCGTTCCAATCATCCAATCAACTACTTACTAATCAACGCTTGAGACATTCTGACAGTTTCTTCTTCCGAAGCGCCGTGACGACCGCATCCTGCAAAAAATCCCACAGGCACTTCGCGTGGCAGATGTGCTCAACCGGACACGCTTCACCGTCATGGCAGGAGACGAGCGCAACCGGGCCTTCGACGGCCCGGATAATTTCCTCCATCGAGATCTGTTCCGGATCTCGCGCCAAGCGGTACCCGCCCTTCGGACCCGTTCGCCCATCAACCAATCCCGCGGATTTGAGCGCTGCGGCAATCTCCTCAAGGTAGCCATCCGACACGTGCATGCGTTCGGCAATCTGACGCAACGAAAGACGCTCGCCAGACGTAAATGTCTGGGCCAATTCCGTCATGAGCATGCACCCATTGTGCAGTCGTGCGGGGATACGAAAAAATCCTTGCATATTTCCTAGCTAGATACTAGGAGATAGAAGGAAAACTGTCAATTGATTTAATACAGAAGATCAAACAGACGGACGATTCCCTTCGAGGAATGGTCGCAGCCGTATTGATGAGACATTTTGGCAAAAATCGTCGAGCCTCCTATTTCGCGCTTACAATATCATGATATAAAAGGAGGTGATCGATGAGCTGATGCGTGACGAGATGATGTTTTCGGACAGATTGCGCAGCAGCCTCCCCGATCGCTTTGCTCTTTCGCGGGTTCTTGATGAGCGAGACGATGAGGCGCGAGGCTTCGCGTGGCGTTTTGGCAATGTACCCGTTTTTCCCGTGGCGGATCTGAAAACGAATACCAATGGCGGGTCCGCCAATCACCACGGCCTTCTTCCACATCGCCTCTGTCACGGTCAGTCCGAAACCTTCGCGCGTAGAGAGTTGGAGAACGATGTCCGATCCAACCTGCAGGGCATTCACCACCTCTTCATTCGTATACCCCGCGAGCTGATCCGCAGAAACAAATAGGTGAATATCCGCGTCACCCTTTGTCGCTCTGGCGACTTCAGAAAAAATGCTCGCCGCCTCAGGATCATCCTTGGCGTTTCGAATGCCCATCAGGATGAGCTGAAGATCCGGAATTTCTTTCTTTGCTCGACGATAGGCTTCGATGACACCCAAGGGATTCTTCCACGGATCAAATCGCGAAACTTGCGTGATAATCGGTCGGCGCGGATTAAGACCGAGGTCGCGGAGAATCTTCGATGCGCGCGCCGGAGATACCGCGCGATTTTTGGAGCTGAGCGGATCAATGGCCGGCGAGAGGGTAATGGTGCGCCCTCTCTCAAGACCCGCCGGAATGAATTTCCGCGAGCTGAATACCACTTTTTCATACGCGGCAAGATGCGGGAGGAGGAGCGAGATCAGCCTTGGATCCGGATGCGACATGTCAATGTGAATACGCGAAACCATGGGTGGCTGATGATAGCTCTCGATAATCGCCAATGGCTGCGGATCATGAATGATGGCGATGTCAAAATCAATCTTTGACAATGCCTTCGCCAACTGGCGATTGATAGCCCGATAGTATTCTACGTCCGACTCCTTCAGGACAAATGGTTTTCCCTGAAAGCCATTGTGCATTTCTTTCGTGATCGTAAAAAATCGCTTCGGTGCGGAAATCACGTACCAATCGGACTTCAGCCCCATGTCGTTCTGAAGCGGAACGAGCGACTGGAGGATTTCCGCAACGCCTCCGCCGACCGGCGTGGCATTGATGTGAACCACGCGCTTCCCGCGCAGGTCCGCAGCCAGATTCTTCATCTTCTTCCAGTCATCCGACCCGAAAAATGACCGATAGGCACGAAGGGATCGCTTTGCGAGATGTACTCGTTTCAATGTTGCCATGTATGTAGCGTATCAGACGATCGCGCGCCTCGGTAGCTCGCTCTAAGAGCCTGTTAAAAAGGCGGCTTGCTTGCGCTTCACTCAAAAACTCCTCAATCCGCCGCGGCGGATCTTCGTCGTTTTTCCCCCTCGCAAAAGCCTCGGGGCTTCGGCGCGCAGCGCAATCCATCCTTTTTAACAGGCTCTAAGGTGTCCACGGACACACTTCGCAACTTTCAGGCATTGGCGGGCGGGCGGCTCCACGACTATACTACTCTCATGTCCTACCGTATCTTCTCCGTCGCGCTCGCCATCATCCTCCTCGGAGCCGGTTGCATCCAACCGATCAACCCGAC
>CAZWYJ010000043.1:9037-10336 GCA_964638165.1 uncultured Gammaproteobacteria bacterium
TTGCATCCAACCGATCAACCCGACAGTACCTGCGACGCAAGCGCCCGGGACGCCGTCGCCGGAAGGTCCCGTTGCCTTCAGCGAAGGTTTCGGAAAAATCCCGGGGCGATCACCGATCACCGGATCTCCTCGGGACTATCGGAGCGTCAGCTGGATCGTGAAACCGCCCTCCCTCGCCTCGCACATCACAGTGCTTCGCAAGCGCCAAACGCTTCCGAATGCCAAACTCCTGCAGAACCTCACGACCGGCCTGGGAATTCCCGCCGGCTTGCTCCAGCGATCACCAACGACAAAACAGCTCCGACTGGAATGGACGGACGATTCCGAATACCACTGGAGCTATGATGCGGAGTACGGACGTATCGGATTCGTCCGTTCAAAACTCGTCCGAGACGCACTCACCGTCCCCTCCCTCTCGTCCGCGGAAAGCATGGGGCAGGTGGCAAAAACCTTCCTCGTGGAACGCGGGGCATTCCCGCTCCGCGTATGGGGCAACCCGGAACTCGGCTTCTCCTGGTCGGCGTGGTGGAAACAGGAGGAAGCGGGCGGACGATGCATGACGAGTGAGACGATCGCGCAACTCCAATCGGAAGCTCAGGATGCACGCGTCCGTGATGAAGATATCCCACGCCTCCCGCAAGCCACGAATGCCTCCTGCGTGACACCGGAATTCCCAAATCGGACCCTCATCCAGTTCGGATTCAATCAGGATGGACAGGTCGTCTACAATGCGGACGGCACGACCGTGAGCGGTGCGGAAATCGTCGTGCGATCCGATACGCAAGATGTCGAGAGCGGAACATTCGAACTGCTCGCGGATGCAGATCGCTCAAACTACAATTCGATTTCCGAGCAGGAAATGCTCGACCTGCTCATGCGAGGAGGCGCGGGCGGATTTCCATCATGGACGCTCGGTGGCACAATTACCTACAATGCTTTCTCGCAAGGTCTCTACCGTCACAGCGCCAAAGAAAACGATGAGCGTCGTACATTTTACATCCCAGCCGTACGCGCCGAGGGAATCGTGACGCTCGCGGACGGAAGCAAGCGTCCACTCGTGACGATGATCCCTCTTCTCCCGCTCAATCAGTATGCGGGCACGAATGGATCCGGAGAGCCCGTGCCACTGCCGTAACAGTTGATTGGTTGATTAGTAAGTGGATGATCGGGATGCCCTTCTCGTCATCCCGCCGTGCCCGCCTCTGGCACGGCGTTCGTGAATGCCGTACCTCTGGTGGGAGCTTACAAAAGATTCTAAAAATCGCGTAGCTCATCGCGAGGGATCTCTTTCTTTTTGAA
>CAZWYJ010000044.1:0-10292 GCA_964638165.1 uncultured Gammaproteobacteria bacterium
TTTGCCGAGCGAAGCGAGGCTAAGGGAGGGGCCGGGGGTGGGTGGGGATGTACAGGGAAAGACTAGATTCGTCTGCCAAAGAAGATGTGACGTTGCGAGGGGGATGATGCAAATTCTATTCTCTCATCCCGCCAGATACCGCTCCGCATCAATCGCGGCCATGCACCCGCTTCCGGCAGCCGTGATCGCCTGGCGATAACGTGCGTCCTGGAGGTCGCCACAGACAAAGAGTCCGGGAACGGTCGTCTTGGATGTTCCGGGTATGGTTTGGACATATCCCTTCTCATCCAGTTCCAAGAGGCCTTTTACGAGATCGGAATTCGGCGTATGCCCGATGGCCGCAAACACGCCGTCAATCGGCATTTCTCTCGTTGAACCGTCGACCGTCGACTTCAGTATGACGCCCGTGACGCGACCGGCGTCCACGCCGAGAATCTCCGCGACTTCCGCGTTCCAGATCACCTCGATCTTCGGATTCTTCATCACGCGATCCTGCATGGCCTTCGATGCGCGAAATGCATCGCGACGATGGACGATCGAGACTTTGGAAGCGAACCTCGTCAAAAAATCCGCTTCCTCCATGGCAGAATCCCCTCCGCCGACCACGATAATCTCCTTTCCCTTGAAGAAGAAGCCGTCGCACGTGGCGCAGGCCGAAACGCCTCTTCCATACAGCGCCTGTTCCGATGCCAATCCGATCCGCTTTGCCGTAGCGCCCATAGCGAGGATGACCGCGCGCGCGTGGCGCGCTTCACCTTTGACCGTGATCGTAAATGTTCCATCTTCGTTTCGTGCCAAAGTATCTACGCGCTGCGAGATAATTTCCGTTCCAAATCGCTCAGCCTGCTTTTTCATGACAGCCATGAGATCCGTCCCCTGAATGCCGTCCTCGAATCCCGGAAAATTCTCGACTTCCGTCGTAGTCGTGAGCTGTCCGCCGGGCTGATCGCCTTCAAAGAGGACAGGGTGCAAATCCGCGCGGGCCGCATAGATCGCCGCAGTCCATCCGGCAGGCCCGGAACCGATGATGATGAGATCGTTCATAGATTTCGTATTTCGTAGATCGTAGATCGCATTTCGGGAGAGATTATTCGCTCGACGCCAACATTCCGCACCCCCGAAATACGAGATGCGAAATACGACCCCCGAACTCACGCGTGTTTTTCCACGCGGGTTTTCATTTCACCCTTGTCCATCACGCCCACGAGTTGCTCGACGACTGCGCCGCCCTTAAAGACCAGAAAGGTCGGGATGCTCATGATCCCGTACTGCTGAGCGTACTGATTATTTTCATCCACGTTCATCTTTCCGACGATCACCCTCCCATCAAGTTCTTGCGCGAGCTCATCAATCACCGGAGCCATCATGCGGCACGGACCGCACCACGGGGCCCAAAAATCCACGAGGACCGGCTTATCAGCCTTCAGGACTTCTGCTTCAAAATTTGCATCAGTTAAAACTTTTTCCATATTTAGTAGAGATATAGCAGATTAGAGACGAATCGCCCGCACCACCATCGCGAATCGTGCAGATTGAATATAGGAAGCCCGCTTCGAGACGTCAAGAATGATTGATAACAGGATATGGACGCATGCGCCGGACTTTGCTACCCTGCGCCCTGCCAACAGAATACCCATTGGAGTATTCATGACTCAAAAAAAGAAAAATCACCCGATCCTTCCCATCGAAAGCATGGACGTCCGGCTCATCATCTCCAACCCGCGCGTTCTCGTACGACTCGCCTACTGCAATATCTATACACTCGCGGAAGCCAGGAGAGCGTCCGTTTCCGGCATCCGGGCAATCCTGCGACACGCGGAGTTCGATCCGGACACCATCGAAGATACGATAAAACGTATCTTCTCCACTGACTACTCACGCATGATCCGATGGGAGACCTCCGGCTACCCTCCAATGCCATTGATCCGTCCACAGAAAGACGTGTGATGGTCACCTCCTTACTGAAGACCGCTCATGAGGCGCGGTCTTCTTTCAAATCAAAAACGGGAGCCTTCACACGTTCTCCGTGACAAGCCCCCGCCCGTCTACGGCGCGAATAGCCGTAGTGGATACTATCGTCCAACCTGGATCTTCCGCTCCGTCACCTCTTCATGGTAGACCTCGAGACGATCGCCAATTTCGACTTTGACATTCCCCTTGATTGCCACACCGCACTCTGTTCCGGACACCGCTTCCTTCATCTTCTGCTTGCCGATCTGCACGGCTTCGATATTGATATCGCCAAGCGGTTCTTCATTGCGCCATACGCGCGCCTTCTCCCCGCCGACAACCTTCCCTTCTTTCACGAGACCGCCGATGATCTGACGACCCGTTTCCGTGCGGAAGATCGCGAGCGTCTCAAACCCGCCAAGCTGCATGAGCTCGATCTTCGGCTTCAGCATCTTGTTCAGCTCCGCGATGATATCATCCTGTAACTCGTAGATGATTTTGTACTTTCGAATCTCCACGCCTTTCTCGCGTGCCAGCTCCGCTACGCCCGGACCCGGGACCACACCGAAAGCATACACGACTTTTGACGCCGTCGCGGCCTGGGCAATGTCAGCCTCCGTCACGAATCCGAGACCCTTTTTGATCACGTCAACGCCAACTTCTTCATCACGAACTTTTTCGAGCATGCCCAAGATCGCTTCGAGCGAACCGAGCACATCCGCCTTCAAAATGACCGAGAAGAGATGCTTCGCCTTCGATGATTCATCCGGAGAGGATGTTTCGATCTGTTTCTTCGCAACGAAAGATTCCGTCACCTGATACGCGGTCTTCATCTTCGTGGTCAGTTTCTTCGGATCTTCCGGAACCTCCGCGATATCTCCGACCGCCGGCGCAATCTTGAATCCGAGAATCTTGACCGGCGTACCCGGTTCCGCCTTCTCGATCTGCTTGCCCGTCCAATCTCGCATGGCGCGAACGCGTCCGTACAGAGCGCCAGCAATGCCAACCGCGTCATTACGCCGGAGCGTCCCATTCTGCACGAGCACCGTGGCAATCGGCCCCTCCCCCTTATCCACGCGCGCTTCGATGACCGTGCCCATAGCCAAACGATTCGGGTTCGCCATAATCCTGTCCGGATTCATATCCGCGACCAAAAGGATCATCTCGAGCAATTCATCAATTCCCGTTCCTTTGAGGGCGGAAATTTTGACGAGCGGGATCGAGCCTCCCCATGCTTCAACCTGAACATGATAGTCCGCCAACTGCGCGAGTACGCGATCCGGATCAACATCCGGCTTATCAATCTTGTTCAACGCCACGACGAACGGGAGGCCCGCAGCCTTGATGATATCAATAGCCTCCTTGGTCTGCGGTTGCACGCCGTCATCCGCGGCCACGACGAGCACGGCCACATCCGCAACCTTTGCGCCGCGAGAACGCATCACCGTGAAAGCCTCGTGCCCCGGCGTATCAATAAACGTCAGCTTGCGTCCGTTCTTTTCCGCCTGATAGGCGCCGATGTGCTGCGTGATTCCTCCGGCTTCCGTAGCGATCACATTCGTCTTTCGAATCGCGTCGAGCGTCTTCGTCTTTCCGTGATCCACGTGACCCATGACCACAATGACCGGCGGGCGAGGCTTGAGATCTTCACGTTGCTCCGAATCCATGATCTCTTTCAAACGGTTCTGCGTCGTATCATCTCTCGTAATGCTCGCGCCCGTCTTCTCTTCCGCAGGTTGCGCCTTGAATCCAAGTTCCTCCACGATGATCGCCGATGTCTCATAGTCGAGACGCTCATTCTGCGCCGCGAGGATGCCATTGCGCATCAATTCCTGAATCACGCGCGTGACCGGAAGATTGATGATACCCGCAAGCTCGCGAACCGTTACGATCTCCGGAATGGAAATCGGCTTTAACGTAATCGGCTCGCCACGCAAATCCGTCCGCACGCCGGAAGATGTCTTGATGAGAGAGGAGCGCATGCGCTCACGGCGACGATTTTCGTTCCATTTCTTGATGATCTTACTCGCCATGAGATCATCAATCTTGATCGCACGGCGACCAATCGCGAAACCGAGCCCTGGAAGCTTATCCAGGAGCTCGTTCGGGGTAACGCGAAGCTGTCGCGCGAGCTCGGAAACGTTCATAGAATTGCTGGAAGACTACTGAAAAATGGGCAATCTGTCAACTAAATTAGATAGAGAACCTTTGAAAAACGATGAATTGTTGATTAGTTGATTGGTAAATGGTTGATTGGGGTGGAATTGTATGCTCCTGATCAACCAATCAACTATGTACCAATCAACCAATTCCCGATACCATCCCCCCCATGATTCCCCCTACGCCCAACGCCCAACGCCCAACGCCCTTCCCTGATGGGATCATTCTCATCGACAAGCCCGCGGGCATGACCAGCCACGACGTGGTGGACCGCGTTCGACGCATCGCGCATACACGCCGCGTGGGCCATGCGGGGACGCTCGATCCGTTCGCGACCGGCCTCCTCATCGTCGGAATCAATAAAGGAACGAAGACGCTCACCGGTCTCGTGGGATTAGACAAGACGTATGAAGCCGTGGCACAGCTCGGGGCCACGAGCACCACGGATGATGTCGAAGGGAAAATTACGGATTACGGATTACGGATGACGGATTCAGAAGTCCAAGATATTCAATTCGCAATTCGTAATTCGCCATTCGCAATACCGCCAACCAAACAAGACGTCGAACGCGTTCTTGAGACGTTCCGCGGTGGCTACCTGCAAACCGCACCCGCATTCAGCGCGAAAAAAGTCGGTGGAAAAAAACTGTACGAGCTGGCGCGTGCGGGAAAAATGGAAGGCGTAGAGCTTCCAAAGAAAGACGTGAAGATCACGGAGCTATCCATAACTTCCTACCAGTGGCCGGAACTGGCATTTACGGCATCATGCTCATCCGGAACGTATATCCGCTCCCTCGCGCGCGATATCGGCAGAACGCTCGGGTGTGGCGCCTACCTTACGGCACTCCGTCGCACACGCATCGGATCATTCGATGTCGCGGACGCGGTTCCGCTCGCGGAATTGAACGCGAACATTCTTGAAAAAGAAACGCGACGACATTGATCATTCAGACGAGAAAAACAAACACGATAGATTACTCGATTGCTGGATTGCTGAAAACTCCTCTAAACAATCTAGCAATCAAGCAATCCATACCTCCTCCACGTACGACGATATGCACTCTATGCCGACTCTGAAGCCCCTGCTCTCCGACCTCTATATTTCTGCCGTCCCTCCGGCGGTGATCGTTATTCTTCAAGGCATGCGAATGGCATTTCTCCCGGACGCATCTTCCTTTGATATCGTTGCGCACTTCTTCGGCGGGACCGCGATCGCGCTCTCCGCGATGATCGTGTGGCGACGTTGGCAGGCGCGCGGATGGATTCATGCGGATGCGATCGTGAGAGACTATGCCATCGTGATGACCGCGCTCTTCTTTGGAACCATGTGGGAGTGGTGGGAGTTCTGGATGCAACGCTGGACCATGTGGACGTATCAGCCCTCCATGGGAGACACCATGCAGGATCTCTTCATGGACACGATCGGCGGACTATTCCTCGTGCTGATTTACCGGTTGAGAAAGAGATGATTAGTTGATTGGTAAGTAGTTGATTAGTAAATGGCTGCTTGGTTTAAAAATCCTTCAGAGTCTGTAAATATTTATTGAGCATGCGGAGCAACAATGTCAATTCATCCATCAAGCGAACAATAACAGACTCTTCGACGAGATTAAGACGATGAAGAAGAATTAACTGCGTTTCGAGTTCCATTGCTGATCCTAATGAAATGTAAGCAAATCTGCGAAGTTCTTTTGCGCTATTCCGACCATATCCCTCCGCCAGATTCGAAGGAATCGAAATTGCCGCTCGTTGCATTTGGTCGCCTAGCGTAAAACGAATATGATTCGGGAGACGTCCTGTGATAGAAATCATTTCATAGGAGATATCAAGTCCTTTTTGCCAAACTCTCAAATCTTTATATCCATTCATAGAGTATTTCTATTTAGTGAAGCATTCTTCTTTCTTCGTCAAATGCCTATTTACCAATCATCCAATCAACCAATTACCAATCAACTTTTTTCCCTCAACCTAGCTTTTTTCGCTAAAATAGAGGCAAACCCCCCTTGACAAAAAGACAAATCCATGTTATAGTGCTGATTATCAAAATCAAAGACCTCTGGGGAGAGAGCCTACGCCGTCGAGGTTATGACGGCACGCAAAGGAAAGCCTTTGCATTGGCGCGTGCTCCCCATCAAGAGCAGGCGTTTTTCGTTCTTCGACAGAGACCTAGGGAGGAGAGAGAACCGTGACGGCTACCCAACAGGGAATGCCATCCGGTGGGCGGAACATAGGTCTGATTGGGATCGCCCCGCATTCGCGGGGTGAATCTCGATCGTCCCCATGCGAAACCCAAGGCTCGGACGCGGTTCGCCGCTAACCCGAGCCATACCTTCCCTAGATCTCTGGATGAAGAACGTAGAACCTCTGAAAACCGCGATTCGCTAGGGCTTCACTCGGCAATCCGTTCGCCGTACCTTCATGTACGCCTCACAGATTGCCTCGTTCCAGCCCGTCGCGACTCATCGATTTTCAAAGGTTCTAAATTTCACAATTACATCTCGTGCTGATAGACCTGGGGAGGAGAGAGCGCCGTGACCGATACTCAACAGAGAATTCAGTCCGGTTGGACCACACGGAGACTGATTTGATTGGGAGCAACCCGCCTCGGCGGGTAAATCTCGATCACTTCACCTCCAGGTCCATGATGTCGGAACAGCTCGCTGTCACCCGGCATCCCCTTCCTAGATCCATCAGCGCGAATTCAACCATTCCCCCGTCTTTAATTTCGCATCGAAAGACTGGGAACCCCCTTCTTTCCCAATCCGTCAATATGAGATATCATCATTCATCATCGGAATATTGATGAACTCGCTCCTTTAACACCGGTTCGCACCGATACACGTGAAGACCCCCCGTCTTCACATGCATCGGCGCGAACACCATTTCACCACGCGCCGAGAAGGAGTACCATGACTCTTCTGATCAGTCTGTTCTCTGTCGTCAACCCGGCGACGATGATCGCCATTGCCGCCGCGTCCGGGCTCGGGAGCTACGAGCTCTACCGAAGGAGCCTGGCCTTCGAGGAGATTCCTGCTCCGATATGGATCGGAGAGGTCGTCCTCGCATGGATCATGATCGCGACTGCGGTCGCGACGGCGATCTACTTCTTCATCGTCACCGCGTCCTAAAGGACGTGGTGAACTCTCGGGGACGACGCAAGCACTTACCTGCTCGCGTCGTCCCCTCCAACCCTGATCGCATGAACGTCCGTTCGTGCCATCAGATACGGAACAATTTCATCTCATCGCAGAAGCCGCTTGATGCGACTGTGCCATCCGTTCAGAAGATCCTCCCCGATCGCCTGATTCAGACGGTACAGTCACATGAAGCGGTTTTTTTGAAAAACCCATCCCCGCCCGCAACGCCTTCGCAAGCTCGGCTTGCGTGGCGGGCGGGCCCGGCCCTTCCCTTCCGAGGCTTTTGCGAGGAATCACAGGGAAGGGAGCTTGCTATGAAAGGCAATGCATCTTTAGAGAGCTCCCCTCCCTTTCGAGCGAAGCGAGAAATAAGGGAGGGGTTAGGGGCGGGTGTGGATGTAAAGGGAAGGGTCGGGGATGGGTGGGGCGGGTTGGGGTTCTTGCCCTCGCGCCCTGAAACCGCTACGCTATCCCCGTTATGAAGATGTCCTCCCTGTTCACCAAAACGCTCAAAGACGCCCCGCAGGATGCGGAGAGCGCGAATGCCAAATACCTCATCCGTGGCGGATTCGTGGATCAGCACATGGCCGGCGTATACTCCTACCTCCCGCTCGGCTTGCGCGTGCTGCGCAAAATTCAGGAGATTGTCCGTGAGGAAATGGATGCGATCGGCGGACAGGAAATCCTCATGCCTGCCCTGCTGTCATCCGAGCCATGGAAGACCTCCGGCCGCTGGGATGACCCGGGGAAGGAAGTTATGTTCCAGTTCAAAGGCGCGGGAGATCGCGACGTCTGCCTTGGCTGGACGCACGAAGAAATCGTCACTCCCCTAGTGCAAAAATTCGTCAGCTCGTATCAAGATCTTCCCGTCTTCGTGTATCAGGTGCAAGACAAGTTCCGCAATGAGCTTCGCGCGAAGTCCGGCATCCTGCGTGGTCGCGAATTTAACATGAAAGACCTCTACAGCTTCCATGCCACGGAAGAAGAGCTGGAAGAATACTACGATAAAGTTTTGGAAGCCTATCGGCGCGTGTTTGAACGCTGCGGAATCGTCGCGCTCCCGACCGAAGCCTCCGGTGGCGCCTTCTCCAAGGTGAGCCATGAATTCCAGATGCCGACCGATAGCGGAGAAGACACGATCTATGTGAATCAGGCCGGTGATTACGCGTGGAATAAAGAAATTGCCCCTGATCTCAAAGACGGGGACATGGCTCCGGATGGCTCCGGGCCGGTTAAGGAGATGAAGGCGATCGAGGTTGGAAATATCTTCAAGCTCAAGACGCGGTTTACGGAACCATTCAAGATGACGTACACGGATGCGAACGGAAAAGTACAACCCGTGATGATGGGTTGCTATGGCATCGGACCATCGCGCGTGGTCGGCTCCATCGTGGAAGCGCATCATGATGACCGCGGGATCATCTGGCCTAAGACCGTTGCCCCGTTCCAGGTTCACATCGTGAGCTTAAGCGCGAAAGACGAGACGGTTCAGGAGCGCATCCGAACCGCAGCCGAAGACCTCTACGAAGATCTTCGCAAGGAAGGCATCGAAACGATATGGGATGACCGCGCGGGCGTTTCTGCGGGTGCGAAGTTCGCGGATGCGGACCTCATGGGTATGCCGCTCCGCCTCGTGATTTCCGAAAAGACGCTGGCGGAAAGCTCCGTGGAATGGAAAGGACGCGATGAAGCCGACGCCCGCCTCGTCCATCTCGATGGCATCATGGAGGAAGTCGGAGCATTCGTATCGCGTTAAACGCGATAGTCTGAATAGATATTAAAACGTCCCGATTCATCGGGACGTTTTTGCTTTAAAAATCCAAATACCAAACCCCAAATCCCTCTACTTAAATGTTTCCTTATTCCTCGCGTACGTCATCCCGACTTCCTTTGTGATGAATCCTTCCTGCACGAGCCAGCGAAGTTCCTGATCCAGCGTATTCATGTGCTCATCCGGCGCGCTGTAGAGCACGTTCTGGATCTGATTGATTTTCGACTCCGTAATGAGGTTGGCGATAGCCGTATTATTCACCAAAACTTCATGCGCGGCGATGAGGAGGCCGTCCACCTTCGGAATGAGAATCTGTGAAATGACACCCGTGAGCACCATGGAGAGCTGAAGACGAATCTGCGCCTGCTGGTCCGAAGGAAACACGTCAATGACGCGATCAATCGTTTCCGCGGCACTATTCGTGTGAAGCGTGGTAAAGACGAGGTGGCCGGTTTCGGCCAAGGTGAGCGTGGCGCTGACCGTTTCCAGGTTGCGCATTTCTCCCACGAGAATGACATCCGGGTCCTGACGGAGGACATGCTTGAGCCCGTCCTCGAAACTGATGAAATCCGTTCCGTACTCTCGCTGGGCAATGATGCTCTTCTTGGATTCGTACATGAACTCAACCGGATCTTCGAGCGTAATGATGTGACGCGCGTCCGTCTGATTGATCTGTTCGATCATGGATGCGAGGAGCGTGGATTTTCCGGCACCCGTGGGACCCGTGACGATCACAAGACCGGATTCGCGCTTGACGAAATCGTATGCCGCTTCCGGAGCAATGAGATCCTCCAACGTCGGAATCTGCATGGGAATGAAGCGGGCGGCCATGGCCGGATTCCCCCTCTCCCAAAAGAGGTTGATGCGGTACCTTCCCCCATCCGGAAGCGCGAGAGATGCGTCAAGTTCCCGAACCGTATGAAACCGATCCCACTGTTCTTTGTTCAAAATTTCCTCAATGCTCTTGAGGAGCTTCGCGCCCGTATACACCGGTTGCGCCTCTTGCGGGAATAGAACGCCGTTCAAACGGAAGATCGGCGGATGACCGACCATGAAGTGCACATCGGATGCATGAACTTTTGCGGCTTCCTCCAACATCTGGAAGAAACCTGATTGCTTCGAGAGAGACATATCGTAGAAATAGTGTAGCACGTTAAACGTACGAAAAAAATTCCAAATAACAAATGACAAATAACAAACTCTGATCTTCATAATACCCTTGGCTCTAGACTAGCAGACCGCATGATAAAATGCGATTATGCTTGTCAGTACAG
>CAZWYJ010000045.1:0-9375 GCA_964638165.1 uncultured Gammaproteobacteria bacterium
CCTCGGCGTTCGGAATGGAACTACCGATCTGCTCATCCGTCCACGATGCCGTTGCAAGCGTCCGCTCCCCAAACTGCACGCCACCCGCCGTTGATCCGAATCCGGATCCGATGAGAGAAAAGACCGTTCCGGGTTGTCCAACATTCGGAACCGCGGCACAGAGCCCCGGACGGAGCGTATCATTCACCACGAAATCTCCGATGGCGGGAGGAGGTTCGGCATTCGTGGCATCCGAAAGATCGCTCACGGCATTCGTCAAACGAATCGGGCCCGTCTGTGCGCCAGCGGGAACGGCCACGATGACTTCGCGAGGAGACCATGATGAAACACCCGACTCCGCACACGAAAGAGGGGCAAACGCCTCCACCGGAGTCGTCGAACCCAAAAATGTAACGGATCCGTTCGTGCCAAAATTCGATCCGCGAATGGTGACGAACGACCCCGGCGCGCCGTCAAGCGGATCCACTCCGGTAATAATCGGCTGCTCCACGCAAAAACCGTTCGTACATACGCCGGATGCGCACTGCGTTCCATTCGTACACTCTGCATTAGAACATGCCCCGCACGAATCCGCAGACGCCGGATCTCCGCCACAGTCAATACCCGTCTCCCCCTCGTTTCGCACGCCGTCAAAACAGTGAGAAGGTCGAATGACAACCGAGACAGGATTAGCCGTGGCCGAACCCGAATCAACGTCATACCCCGTGGCGCTCAACTCCCGTATTGACCCGGGAGCGATGCCGGCCGTATCCCACTGGACATGCGCGTCAAACTGACGCGGACTGTCCCCTGTTGGCGCGGAATCGCCAATCGGATTCCCGTTATCCGTAAACGACACATACGAAACAGCCGTCTCATCACGAATGAATGCACTCACATCAACCAGCGCATCCGCGGAAACCGAGAAGCCATTAAGCGGATACGTCATGTAAATCTGCGGGGGCGTGACATCAACAGCCGATCCTGTACGGAAACGGCCTTCGCAATCCGGCGCGAATCCGCCACATGCCACGGCCTGATCCGCCGTGGAGCGAAGCGTAGGAGAAACCTGAACGCGAAACTCCGTATTCTCATCAAAGCAGAAGCGGTCTTGATTCGGCGCCGGACACGAGGCATTCGGACGGAATCGTACCGCAGATCCCACAACCTCCACCGTTCCCGCGACCGCAGCACCGTCTGATACGCGCTCGACGGTAATCGCTCCCGCGGCCTGCGCACTCTCCGGATCCACCGGAGACGTAAAGACGATCTTGACGATAACCTTTCTGGTATCAACGCTTCCCGAAGGCGTGATCGAGATGATGCGGAACTGCGCGGATCCGCCACCGCCACCAAATCCACCACCGCCACCGGGCGTCGTTGTCCCTCCCCCTCCGCCAACACCCGTCGCTTCCATGAGACGCGTAATCACGTATCGAGCAATGGCCCAACTCAATAGGATGATAATGAGTCCAATAATCGCATTTCGAATATATGCGATGGCTTTCTGCACCTTCGCCGCATCGCCTCCGGCCGTCATGTAGAGGAATCCCGCGTAGAGAATCAGGATCACCATGAGGAACCCGAGCACGCCCAAAGCCACATTGATCACGCGAACCGCGATCACGCGCGGATCCGATGCCGGAAGATTAACCGTGGCACCTACGGCATCCAGCCCCGCTGTCAATCCGCCCGTGCCACCCGTCTGAGCCAATGCCATCGGTGGATGGCCGAACAGAGTAATACCCGCGACCGCAAGCGCGACGCAGGCAAAAAGGACGAAGGCGAGACGTTTCATCATAACGATGGATCTGCAAGGTAGGGGGGAATTTCACCACCGGAGACTGCGCCGGAAATAGACGTGAGGACGAAGCGCGCAATACCCCATGCGGAAAGGATGATGATGAGGCCGATAATCGCATTCCGGATAATCGCGCCCGCCTGCTCTGTCTTCTCCTTCTTCCCCCCGCTAAACAGAAACAGCATTCCTCCCCACAGAATCATCACCAGAGTAATAATGCCGATAAACTGAAGGGCGATATTGATCAGGCGAATGATGATCGCTCGAGGATCGCCTTCGGGAAGATTAATCGTGGACCCGATATCGAACATGCCAAGATCCACCGCCGAGGCGGCCGATGCCGTAGAAACGGCAAACGTCGCGACAGTAGCCGTGGCGACACAGAAAACGAGTCCGAAAAATCGTGCACGCATAGGGAACCTTTGAAAAACGATGAGTTGCGACGGGCGCCGAAGCCCCGAGACTTTTGCGAGGGGAAAAAATGACAAAAACGTATTGGAAATACGTTGAGGAATTTTTGAGCGAAGCACTAGCAAGTCGCGTTTTTCAGAAATTCCCATATCTAGGGCGTAAATGAGCAGTCAGCCTGCGACGGTTCGTTCAAGCAACAATTCGGGGTGCCGACGCATTCCGTTGAGCCCGCCGGGTTAAAACAGTTCTGATACGCATTACGGATACCCGAGAAGAGGAATGGGTCGTACATCGTGCTCGATGCGTACATGCGATGCCGAATGAACGCCTCGCTCTTGGCCGGAGTTTGCGCCAGAGACGTTACCGGCTCATTCGCATCCGTGAGGAAAGACTGACCCGTGGACCACCAGAACGTATCATTGTATTCCGCCGACTCATTCGGGACGATCGTGGCCGTATCCGTGTTCCACGTAGAACCCTGAAGAACGGAGTTGAAACGAACACTCACCGGTTCAAACGGATCAACGTTCGATCGCCCTTCATCATCTTCGCTCGCCGGCGGATACGTCATCTCGATGGTTGGAGGATCGAGGTTGATATCATTCGTCAATCCGAATCTCCACGATGCGTCATCGAGTCCGCGACCCTGCGTCACCCCATCCGCATTCCCATCCAAGGAGTTGGCAGCCATGTCCACGGCTCCATCATACCCCGCGGCAAGGAACTGCGCCGTGGGCCCGGTTCCCTCAATCGTCGCCGCGTGCGCGATGACTTCCACATCCGGACCGCCTTCCGGCAAACAGTACATCGTCTCTCCGCAAGTATTCACCCCGCACTCTAATGAAGGAACGAATTCGACGACGCGATACTCGTTGGAAATTGCATACGACCCCTCCACCGGATTCCCACTCGCCAAAACTGCCATGTTCTCAAAACCGATTGCCGTATTTCCGGTAACCGCCGTTGGATCCATAGCCTCGCTGAACAAGAACTGGATGATCGCATTGCGGTCCGCCCGCGTCCCCGCCCGAGGGAACATCCCGATCAGTCGCGGAGGCTCCGTGTCAATGAGCGTACTCGTCTCAAATGACCAGCGATACCCATCGCCAAAACGACCCGTGAAAGCCGGTGTCCCGTCCTCAAGAAGAACGCCTCCGGCACCCGCATTCAACGCAACCGTGTAATTCACGTTCTCCGTGGCGGTTCCGATCGGGTTTACCGGGCGAAAGACGAACGTGCGCCGATCGTTCGTAAATCGCACGCGAACCTGATCCGAACGCAAACGCGCATCCGTTCCGTCCGCTGTTACATACACCTGAACGACAGCATCATTAATTCCTTCAGTCACCGCATCATCCGAACGATCCTCCGGGGTTCCGCCGTCATTGTAATCCTGGATGATGGACCGGAGCGCGATCGGACGCTTGAACGTAACGATGATCGAGGTATTGCGCACAACCCCCGTGGCATCGCGTGGCGGATAGTGCGATTCGATGATGCCTCCGCCAAGTGAACCCGCAGAACCGACGAAACCTCCACCTATCGCGCCACCCCCAATCATCGTTCCACCCCCATTCACGTTCCCAAGCCACCCCATGACAAATCGAACGATCGCGAATGCGGACGCGATAATGACCAATCCGATAACCGCGTTCTTAATGTATTTCTGAGCCTTCTCAACCTTTCCCGCATCTCCCCCGGCCGTCATCCAGAGCCAACCGGCATACAAAATAAGCCCCAGCAAAATAATCCCGCAGAGACTCAGAAAAACATTGATGACCGTTCCGATGATCGTGAGAAGATCCGTGGACCCCACGCCGGCCGTTTGAGCAACCTGATTCACCTGATCTGTCGCGCCGGCAATGCCACCCTGCTGGGCGTGAACAGACGGCACGCTCACAAAAATGACCGCGCCCGCCACAAAGGCGGTCACGAGACCACGCAAGGCTTTGCGCCCGCGAATGAACGAGGAGAATTCGGTTGCGTTCCGAGGCATGGGACGGAGACGGCGCCGATCTGTCTGCAGAAGGCCCGACAACGATGTCCGGACTCGGGCAGAGAATCTCACTCTAAAAAAATCTGTTGACGAGAAAATGACTTGTAACAGATCCTCATGGAATGAGAAGACGCTGGACGATCGCTCGGACGGCATTCCCGTCCGCGCGGCCCTCCACCGCCTTCATCGCTACTCCCATGGCTTTTCCAAGATCAGACGCACCCGTAATCCCGGCTGCATCGATCGCTTCCTTTACGACTCGCTCCACATCTTCCGCGGGCATCTGTTGTGGCAGGTACCGATCCAGAATGACGAGTTCCGCTTTCTGCTTTTCCGCAAGATCCACTCGACCGGCCTTCTCAAAATCCGAAAGCGCATCCAAAAACTGCTTCTTCATGGTCTTCAAAACCGCAAGCGAATCTTCGTCGGTCAAATCCTGACCGAGATCAATCCGCTTATTCTTCAACGACGAATGGACGAGCCGGAGCGTGGAAAGCTCTAGCTCGTCCTTCTTCTTCATCGCCGACACAACGTCGGATGCAATTTGTTCAGCAATCGTCATGTTTGGAATGTCGCAATGACGGAAGGGCGTTTGAAAAACGATGAGTCGCGACGGGCTGGAAGGAGAATATCTGCGAGACGTACATAATGGTACGTTGAGCAGATATTCGACTGAAGCCCTAGCGAATCGCGTTTTTCAAATGTCCTTGGTTTAACGGCGGTGCGACTTACGCTTGGGCTCTTCCTTCAACTGACCAGT
Organism: uncultured Gammaproteobacteria bacterium; assembly: GCA_964638165.1. GTDB lineage: Bacteria > Patescibacteriota > Patescibacteriia > 2-12-FULL-60-25 > 2-12-FULL-60-25 > 2-12-FULL-60-25. The sequence continues at coordinate 4,948 of CAZWYJ010000045.1, forward strand.
CTTCAACTGATATTCGTACTGCGTCTTCTTTGACTGACGGCGAAGAGCGCTTTCACGGCTCTTATTCCGATTCGGGTCCGGCTTATGGAAACGAATCTTCTTTGATTGAAGATTCCTTCCGCTCTGCTGATACCGACGCTGGAAGCGACGCAACAGTGCATCGAAGCTTTCTCCTTTCTTACGCTTTACTTCAACGGACAGATGCAATCAACTCCTTTCTGATTAGAGGGATAAACAGCACTGCAAACCGATCAGACCTTCGGCTCAATACGAGGAGCAGTACCGTGGTGCCAGAATACGCCTTTTGCAAGAATGCGTCAATGCGGAGGGATGGCTATCTAAGCCATAAACACCAAACCCCACATGCCTCTTCGACACGCGGGGTTTGGAATTTGGATTTTAGGGTATGGCTGTGCAACCCACCGACAGATTACACCTTCAGCTTCTTCTGAACTTCCTGCACGATTTTCTTGGAATCCACGGTTTCCTGCGTGCCGGCGTCCATATCGCGGATGATGGCCGTGCCGTCGAGGACTTCCTTTTGCCCCACGATGATCGCCCACTTGGCTCCGCGCTTATTCGCGAGCTCCATCTGCGCCTTGATCGCATCCTTGGAGAGCGAACAGGACGCGCGAATGCCACTTGACCGTAGCTCTTCGAAGATCGCGAAGGCCTTCTTCCGCCCCTGATCGCCAAGCTGCGCCACAAAGACATCTCGCGATTCCACCTTGGAGCCCAATTCCGGATCAAGTTCCTTCATGCGATTGACGATGCGGTCAATGCCGAGCGAAAATCCACATGCCGGCGTAGGATTGCCACCGATCGTTTCGAGCAAGCCGTCATATCGCCCACCGCCACCCAAAGCGAGTTTGGAAGCATCCGGATCTTCAGACACGGCGAAGACCTCAAAGACGGTCTTGGTGTAGTAGTCCAATCCGCGTACGAGATACGGATCGAGCTGATACGGAACGCCCATCTCGTCGAGGTATTCCAAAACCTGCATGAAGTGTCCCTTGGATTCCTCATCGAGCCAGTCAACGATCTGCGGAGCCTCTTGCTTGAGCTCATCCATAATCGGATCTTTCGAATCAAGTAGACGGAGGGGATTCTTCAAGAGACGCTTCTTATCATCTTCCGAAAGCTTGTGTCGCTTGGTACGGAAGTACGCCACGAGGGCATTCTTGTAATTCGCGCGACTCTCCGGCGTTCCAATGGAATTGATGTGCACGAGCGCATTCACGCCAACGCTCTCCAAAACCTTCCAGGCCAAAAAGACCTGCTGCGCGTCAACGACCGGCGACTTGTCGCCGATGCTCTCGCAACCGAACTGCGTGAACTGACGATAGCGCCCGGATTGCGGACGATCGTGGCGGTACATCTGGCTCCAGTACCACAACCGTACCGGCTGCGGACGATTGAGCATGCCGTGCTGAATGTAGGCGCGAGCAACCGGAGCCGTGCCCTCCGGACGGAGCGTGACCTTTTCACCGCCGGCCGTCTCAAACGAGTACATCTCTTTCTCCACGAGATCCGTGGCCTTACCAACCGCACGCACGAAGAGCGATGTTTCCTCGATCACCGGCGTCTCAACGCGCTCATACTCGTAATCTTGAGAAAGACTGCGCGCGACATCGTAGATCGCGTCACGGTAGGCCCAATCCGGACTCAAAATATCACGCATGCCCCGAATGAGAACCGGAGGTGCGATCTTACGCTTTGCTGAAGACGCTTCTGTCTTCTTTGCAGGTTTCTTGCTTGGCATAAATTGGTAGGTAGTAGATGGTAGATGGTAGATGGTAGGTGGTGAAGAGGCATTTTCTACCTACTTCTTTTCATTCCGCTTGAATATCTTAGAGCCTGTTGAAAAAGGATGGATTCCGCATCCCGATGTCTATCGGGAAAGGAAGCCGCCTTTTTCAAAAGGCTCTCACATTAATTTCCCGTATACACTGGACGATCAAACATAGTCCATCGGTCAAACGGCCATCCGCGAAGCCATACGCGACCCACGATATCCGTCCGCTGAATCGCCCCGAAGTATCGCGAATCCAAACTCGATCCGCGATTATCTCCCATCACGAAGTATTCTCCGGTCTTGAGCGTGAGCGTCCGGCGCGTTGGAGACGAGACCCCTCCTTCGTCCAGATACGAACCCTCATCAAGGGCAAGGCCGTTCGGGTGCTGATCATTGTAGATCTTCACTTCCGTTTCCGTGACCTCGACCGTTTCACCCGGGAGGCCGATCACGCGCTTGATGAAGTACTGCTTCGGATCCATGGGATAGCGAAAGACGACAATATCTCCGCGCGACGGGTCCGTGAATCGGTATGAGAGCTCATCAATGATGAGGTACTCATGATCAAAGAAGCTCGGCTCCATGGAAGCCCCTTTGACGTAAAACGGCTGGATGAGGAAGTAGCGAACCGGAATGATGATCGCCAGGGAAACCGCAGCAACCTGAATGAGCTCAAAAACGAAGGCGACAAAACCGGAACGCGTGGAAATATTCGTAACGTCTGGAGCGGGAGCGGATGATTGACGACGGAGGGAAAACTTCATGCGTGTAAGGTTAATTCAAAAGGAATCTTACCTGAAAAATCAAGCTCTGTCGAGGGCTTAAAAAGCTCTCAACTTCGGGGAAAAATGGAAATTACCACTTCTGCTTTCGTCACCCGCGCTTTACATTATCTCAAGCGCTAAAACCCAAACCCCAGATACCTATTTCCCCACCTCCAACCCAACGTGATCGAAGAAAGATGTCCGATACTGAAACTCGTCCCAGGGTTCGTAGCGCAGGGACGTGAGAGGATCAATCACGTACACGCCCTCGATCCGGTCCGAAGAACCGCGATAACCTACGATAACGGTCGTGTGCTCGTACATCGGAGCGGAGATTTGTTTTCCATCAGGCGTATTCCACGTTGTCACGGAGGGATTCCGACCGAGCACGGTCCAGACGATGATCGGATGACCCCTGCTCAATGCAACATCAATAGCTTTCGGATCATTCACGCGAATGCGTGTCGTCGAGGCATAGTCGTTCCCGACAACGGAGAGCGGTCCGATGAAGACGCCGTAGCCACTCGCGGGCATGCGACCGTCCACATTCCCGACATACCCCTTACTCGGATCACCCCAGACAATGCCGGACAATGTGCGTCGCTTCGGCGTACTGTCTTTCGGCAGACCTCGCCACAAATCCCGTTCCGAAACATCAACGCCGATACCAAGGAGTGCGGAACGGAGCGAGGCGACTTCACAAGAAAGCGCGTGCTCCTGCCGATGGAATGGAACATTAAACAAGAACGCGCGGGCATTCGGCTGCCAGCCCGGTGCGCCGATCGGAAGTTCCGCGGATCGAACGCGCGCCGGAGAGAGCGCACTGAAGACGAAACAGCATGCGAGGAGGACGGGGAGGATAAGCGTTCGGATCTTCATACAATACAGGTTTCTGACGAATAATCTTCTTCTAAAAGCTCGCTGAAAGACGGCGACGGATCGCGAAACGGAACCACTGCCGATCCGCGCGACGACGAAACCACAGACCGAGCGCGATCAAGCCATCAATCGCGACGGGCGCAAAAGAGAATGTCCACGCGTACGAAAACAATGGTGGCAACATCCATACAAAGAAGCCGAGCGCGAATGGAAACAAAAGGAGCGCGACAAACGTCGCTAACCGACTCGGACGGAGGAGCCACTCACGCAGAATCAGACCGGACAGAGACGCACGGAGATCAGCGGGAAATTTTCCCACTGATGCCAAGGCATGGAGGCGCGAACGAAGACCCGTCCATTCATCCGCAAAACGTAAGAGAGGATACGCAACCGCGGAACAGCCAAAAATAAACCCGGCGAAAAACAAGGACCCGGAAGCGACGAGATTCGCGGAAACCCATGCGAGCCAACAGACCGGCAAGATGAGCGTCGCGTACGGAAACAGCGTGCGTACACGCCAACGACGCGTATGCCCTGCACGGCGCAACGCCTTCCAATGCACGATCCCCTGCCACGCCTGTTCGCCGAGGACCGCGATCACCATCCCCAATCCCGGAGACCATCGGCTTACGAGAAACGCGCACGGACCGACAATGAGCGCCGCACGGATCGCGCGAGCCTTCCATGCAGACGGTGGTCTCGCGTCATCCGCATGAATACGATGATGCAGGTACGCGGCGGAAAGCGGAGCCAAGGCTTCATTCAAATGAGCAACTTCGGCGAGATGCGCGTCCGAAACGCCCTGAGATTCAATGTCCGCGAGCATAGACCGGATCATGGTCGGCGCCGCTTCCTGAATCGTCCGAACGTCTTGATACAGATTCGCCCCGGCGTCCTGCGCATCAAGCAACTCATCATCCGTAAATACCGGAACGACATTCTCGAAGATGAGATGCGAGAGCCACGGCTCATACGCTCCGCCCTGCGTGG
>CAZWYJ010000046.1:0-9337 GCA_964638165.1 uncultured Gammaproteobacteria bacterium
TGGAGCGGGTAGCGGGAATCGAACCCGCCTCTCAACCTTGGAAGGGTCGCATAATAGCCACTATACGATACCCGCCTACGTCCCGCCGTAGGCGGGACTTCGGCGGGCACCGCCCGCCTCGTTCGCCTTAGAGGGGAATCTCTCGTTTTCATCCGCAAGCGTGGTCGGGGCGACACGACTTGAACGTGCGACCCCCTGCTCCCAAAGCAGGTGCTCTAGCCAACTGAGCTACGCCCCGACGGCGTCTGCGGATGAATGAGATGAAATGAACACTTGTCCTCCGAAGCTCGATCCTTACGAGAGCGTAGGAAGATCCTACCCGAAAGCAGGGATTTTGAAAAGAGGAGAGGGGATTCCATCGCTTCTCTTTTTCAGCCGATAGGGTATGATATCTCCATACTCATTCGATTTTTCTCTCATTTTTATATGAATTCTCCAGAAAAAAAGACATTTTCCCTCAGGGATGCCCGATGGATCGTCGCCGTTGGTATCATCGCGGGTCTTGCCATTGGTGCGGCGGGCACATGGCTCCTCGCAGAGCGAATTGACTGGTTCGCCACCGAGGTGATCAGTCCGGGCACAGAAAATGTTTCGTCTCATAATGAGGTGACGAGGGGCGATGCGAATGATGTGCCGTCAGAAGATGTCGTCACGCCTCCAACTCCGGAACTTTCGCCATCCGTGTGGGAGGCGTACGCAAAGGCTCGGACATTCGGATCTTCGGAGGAGGCTCCGGGGGATGTGAGCGTTGAGTGGATCGAGGCGCAGAGCGTGGCATCAAGCGCATGGGGCGAGATCTTCGGAGGCGTTGCAACGCCGGAGGCGATCAAGAAATTTTCAACCCCGGTGGACTATGAAAATACCACGGAGCCTGACGAGTATTCGCAGGAGCGGGTATGGATGGACGCCGTATGGAAAGTCGGGCGCGTGAAGGAAGGGTCGTATCAAAACGGAACGGTCTATGCCGCAGAGTTGAATGCGAGCTATCCGTTCTTCAGCAACGGGTTCTTCACGTTCGTTCTCAGCGAAGATGGATCAGAGATTGTGCTCGCTCGGGATTCCGACGGCGGAGATCAAGGCATCGCGGATCTCAAGACGGTATTGGAGAGCGATTTGGGTCTTCTCATTTCGAAGTCTGTGATTTTAAAAGGAGCGTTTTCTCCGAAGAAGATTACGGTCAATGACCAGTCATTCGTCATGACGACATTGAGAGAGGCCGGATACGTGTACAGTGCGTATTCCGTGTTTAATGGCAATCGGAATGCCTTGCAATACGTCGTGACGTCTAAGGAGGGGATGGATTTGTATCAGCTTGTCTCGGAGAACGGGGAAAACGAAGAGGTATACGGTGGAAATGGATGCCTCTATGCGTTTACGGCTGATGGATCATGGGCGCAGTATGGCGCATTTTTGCCACAGTACATCTCTGCCTCGAATTCCATACAAACGCAAACGTGGACAGAGCCAAGAAGTCCAAATATTCTTTGGGAGAAAGGCTTTGAGAATAGTAATACCTATTATGGCGTGGTCATGACCGGATGCGGTGCCTCTGCGTGTGCGAACATTGTGAAACTTTCCGCGGAAGAAGAGGCGAATTTGGTGCAGGTGGGCATTGAACGGAAAACGAAGGATTCCGTGTACGCGCCGAAGGATTACGTCTCTCTCGACATCACCAAGCGCATGTACGACACGTGGTACGTTCCTTCGGGTGACAAGCCCTCGATTGAAGAGATGGTGAGCGAATACGCCGTTCCGTTTTTCTTCTGGAAAGATGCAGTTGGTCGCTGGAACCGGTATACGGTGAGCGATCTCATTCCTCCGGTCGAGTGCGGCAAGCCGGTCATCTACCTCTACCCTGAAACGCAAACAGATGTGCGCGTGGGACTGCCGAAGTTTATCAATGTGACCGTGAGCGATCCGGCATACCCGGAAAAGGGCTGGTCTGTTACCGCGAACCCGAATGGAGATCTCCTCTCGCACGCGGATGGCAAAACGTACGGATCGCTGTTCTGGGAGGGGACGGGCGTGGGATATCAAGTCCCGGAAACCGGCTTCATCGTCAAGAATGGAGAAGCGGAATCTTTCCTCTCATCCATTTTGCCAAAATACGGATTGAATCAGAAAGAGTCCCAAGAGTTCATGGAGTTCTGGGTGCCGAAAATGCAACAGGCCCCGTACTATCGCGTTTCTTTCCTCACGGATGACTGGTCAAAGGCGGCTCCGCTCTTCGTGTCTCCACGTCCAAAAACGAGCATCCGCATCTTCATGGATCTGAAGCCACTCTCTGCCCCGATCTCGATCAAAGCGCCGAACATCGTCACGCCAGCTCGCGACGGCTTCACCTTGGTGGAATGGGGCGGACTATTGTATTAGGGCGCAGGGCGCGGGAATTTCACCGCGCCCCGCGATCTGCGCCCTGTACCCCGTTTATGCGTCTCGCCATTGATGCCCGAATGATGGGCCCCGGGAATACCAGGGGCATTGGCCGTGTCACCGAAGAGCTGATCAAGGCCTTTCTTGAGATTGCGCCGGAGAATAAATACGTCTTGATTGAAAAGGATGTGCGCACGAGCCCGTTCGCTTCGCATCCGGGATGCGAACATATTCAAGCGGACGCGCATTGGTACGGCCTCAAGGAGCAAGTGGAACTTCCTCGCGCGATCAAAAAGACGAAAGCGGATCTCATCCTCGTTCCGCACTGGAACGTGTCATGGTTTTGCCCGATTCCGCGCATCGTGTTCATCCACGACCTCATTTTGCGTGAGGAGCCGGCTTCGGCGAATGTCAGCACGCGCGGATTCTTCGTCCGATGGATCAAGCGCATGGGATTCCGCATCATCCTCCATCGTGCGCTCTTTTCGTCGCGTGCCATCCTTGTTCCAACGAAGCACGTTGAGGAGCGCATCCGTCATCACTACCCGTCACTTCGTATTCCGATCCATGTAGTCGGAGAGGGGATGCCAAAGGTTGAGCCGTCTCTCTGGCGCGATCCGGAGCGTCCGCTCTACCTTTTCATGCTCGGATCCGCGTACCCGCATAAAAATCATGATCTCGTGTTTCGCGCATGGCCGGAAATTCATCGCCGGTATCCGGAACTGAAATTGGTGATCGGCGGGAAGAGGGATACATTCATGCAAAAGCTCGAATCTCGGGTATCCCAAGAACGGCTTGAGGGGATTTCCTTCTGTGGAGAAGTGCCGGATTCGGAGATTTCTGTGCGCATGGCCGGGGCTTTCGCCTTCCTCTTCCCTTCACGCTGGGAGGGGTTCGGACTCCCTCCTTTGGAGGCGATATCGGCCGGAACCCCCGTGCTTTCAAGCGATACATCGTGCATGCCGGAGGTTCTTGGCGATCGGGGTGTTATCTACTTCAATCCGGGCGCCGTGAATGGTATAGTGAAGGCCATCGAGACTCTCTTTCAGAATCCGAGTGGTGTTCGTGGGGACGCGCGTGAGGCAGCGGCTGATTTGGCCCGCCGTCATGATTGGCGCAACACGGCAAAGGACACTCTTGAAGTCTGCGAAAAGGTCATTCGATAAAACGCTTGAAAAACGCGATTCGCTTGCGTTTCGTTGCGAAAACTCCTCAACGTATCACTCATACGTTTTCGTCGTTTTCTCACTCCAACGCTTCGCGACTCATCGTTTTTCAAACGTTTCCGTCATCAAGATACGTTTCTATCTTGATCATCCATGTCTATTTCGAATGAAGAATCAGCGTCCTTCGACGGCGCGCCTGAAGCTCGTCCTCGTCGTCCGCGCTCATTGGAGGAGCAGCTCGCTTCGGTTGTTGAGAGCGAGTCGTTTTTGCATGTGAACGACGGAATTACGGTTCGCGCGTCAGTCAGTGATGCACGAACGATTCGACCTTCTCGTCATCGGCGTCGTCGCGGTCGTTCCTGGAGCCGAACCGGAGAGCCGGTAGCGGCGCTTTTGAGCCGTGGTGACGATGTCGCCAATTTCGACCGTGTCGTCGTGGGATTTTCCCAGTCGCCACTTCGTCAGTTTCGGCGCGCCCCGATCGCGATTCGTTTTGGGGAGCATAATCGGAGTCCGTACATCATCTCTTTGCGGGAATTCACGCTTCGCTACGAGCGCATGCCCGAAGACGAATTCGTCCCCTCGTCCTCATACGTTTCGCTTGAACCGCCGGAAATGGAAATTCCCCGCCTCGATATCTTGGAGGCCATGGCAGGGGATTTGCACGTGGACGCTCCCATGAGAGCGCAGGAGGAGCAGTTCACGGATTTTCAAATTCTCGAAGATACGCATGCCTCAATTCCTCACCGCGTGGCAAATTGGTGCCGTGGAGCATGGAATACGGTTGCGTGCACGGCTCGCGCCTGGCTATTTCCACGTCCGCGAACGCCCCGCGCCCCGCGCCCCCGCCTGCTATCGCCTGCGCGAAGCAATGGCGGGCAGGCCGCGCCCCACGCCCTTCCTGAAGAACCCGGGATATCGCCGATCCCGCATCCGCGTCTCTCGCTCATCCGAAGCGTGATCGCTTTCGGCGCACTGATCCTTTTGGCAACGCTTCCGGCGAATGTCGTTCGCATGATTCGGGACGTGACAACGCAGAAGGCGGCGATTGCGGCAGTCGGTGGCGATGCCATGGCGGCGCTTGAAGGAACGCCGTCGGTCTCAATGCTTCGGGAGGCGAGTGACCGTTTCCGCGAAGCGGACGCGCTTCTTTCAGAGACGAATACGCTCGCGATTGGCTTGGCGCAACTTGTGCCAACCACGCGATCGAGCTACCGCACGGCCCGAGCGCTGATTGAGGTTGGTTCGAAGTCCGCGGATGCAGCCGGATTGCTCGCGAAAGGGCTCGATGCCGCGGTTCAATCAAGTCAGCAGAATATTTTGGAGCGATTGAGCGTCGTTTCCGCGTACGCGAACGGCGCACTCCCACTCTTGGAAGATGCCTCGCGCGCGCTTGAGCGCATTGATACGGATGCCGTGCCGGAATCGGACCGCGATCGCGTGGTCATGCTCGCCGGACTGGTGGACGATGGGCGATTGGCGCTTCGTGAGTTCGTGGGCGTTTCCGAAGTCCTCTCGAGCATGCTCGGTCGCGATGGATTGCGCCGGTACATCGTCATCTTCCAGAATCCGAGCGAATTGCGACCGACCGGCGGATTCATGGGGAGCTATGCGGAGCTCGATCTCCTCCACGGGGAAATCCAGCGCCTTGAGATTCCGGGTGGAGGCACGTACGACCTGCAGGGACAGTTGGCCATGCAGCGGATTCCGCCAAAACCATTGCAACTCATTGCGAGCCGTTGGGAGTTTCAGGACAGCAACTGGTCCCCGGATTTTCCCGTAGCCGCGCGAAAGATCGCGTCGTTCTGGAGTGCGTCCGGAGGGTATACGGTGGACGGCGTCATCGCCGTGAATGCCACGATCGTTCAGGATTTGCTCGAGATCACCGGGCCGATTGAGGTTCCGGAACTCGGCAAGACGATCAGCGCGGAGAATTTCATGATCGAGACCCAGAAGGCGGTGGAATTGGAGTATGACAAGGAGGAGAATAAGCCGAAGAAGATTTTAGGCCTGCTCGCCCCTCGCATCATGGAAAGATTGAAGGGTACGGATGGAGCCACGTTGATGCGCGTGGTGGGCGTCCTCTCCACGGCTCTCGTGGAGAAGGATATTCAAGTTTCCCTTCTGAATGATTCGGAGGACGCGGTCGTGCAATCATACGGATGGAGCGGTCGTATCAAACCCGTTCAGGGAGATGCGCTGGCGATCGTCGAAGCGAATATCGCGGGGCAGAAAACGGATACGTCGGTGGTCGAGAAGGTTCGACACGACGTCACGATCGCGGAAGACGGATCAATCACCGATCGTGTGACCATGACGCGGGCGCACACGGCGCAGAAAGGGGATCTGTTCAAAGGCGTTCGAAATGTTTCCTACATACGCTTTTACCTCCCACGCGGAGCCACGATGACGGAAGCGTCCGGCTTCACAACGCCGTCCGCCGGACTTTTCGACGTGCCACGCGAAGACGCGAGTCTCGATCCGGACCTTGAGAGCGAAGCGAATGCCGTATCGTTTTCAGCAGACGTGCGCGTGTGGGACGAGGGGGATCGCACGGTCGTGGGCGGATGGGCCATGGTGGATCCGGGGGGTGTTTTGAGCTTGAACCTGTCGTACCGTCTGCCGTTCACGGCTTTTGATCTATACAGCCGTCTGGGAAGTGTTTCCAATGAAGATGTGCAAGGTGCGCGTGCCGCGTACACGCTCCTCTTAACGAGTCAGTCCGGAAAATCCGATCGCTTGATTCAGACGAGCGTCCACGTTCCGGATTCGTGGCACACGCGTTGGTCAAGAGGTGACGGCGAAGAGATGGAATGGAAGAGTGATCGTGTGCTCTCCGCGCTTTATGCGATTGATGCCTTGCAACCATGAGCCGATCCAAGCGTAAGCGCCAGGGGCAGGCGCCTCCAGAGCAGACGATTGATTCGGACGCGCAACAGGACCAGCGCAAATTTTTCGTAAAAAAAATCGAGGTCGCGCCGGTTCCGACGGAAAAGATTGACGCGATGCCACGCGCGGAACGGATGGAAAACGTCTCAAGCTCCGGAAGGAGGCCGAAGGATGACATTGAGAAGAGCTTGGCCACGATCTACGAAGGGCAGCCGTCCAAGGAGTGGCTGAATACGCTCGATCGCGGACATCGGAAGACGTGGGTGACGGCCATGTCAATTTTCGCCTCGCTCATCGGGTGCGTGGCGATTGCGGCATGGGTGGGATTCTGGTGGTTTGGGAGCAATGGATTCGGTGGCCGTGGCATCGAGATACAGATCGAAGGACCGGATCGGATCACAATCGGTCAAGAAGTGACGTATTTCATCAATTGGTTCAATGTGGCGCGCGAGCCCTTGGCGTCCACGGAGTTCCGGTTGAACGTTCCTTCGGATTTCGTTTTAACATCCGTTGATCCGACTCCGACGAATGAGCCACTCGTCTTCCGTTTGGGTGCGCAACCGATCGAGGGCAGGGGAACGATGAAGATCACGGGCGTTTTTACGGGCGCCATGGGAACGAAGAGTTCGATTCAGGTGATCGCCATGTATCGTCCTGCGTCTTTCAACAGCGATTTTGAGCAATTGGATACCAAGGAGATCAGCTACGGGGAGAGTGTGTTGCAGGGCGTGCTCGACCTTCCGTCCAAGGTGATTCCGGGTGATGTCGTTCCATTGAAGTATACGGTGACGAATACTGCCTCCCGGACGATTGAGGGATTGCGTACTCGCGTGACGCTTCCGGTCGGCTTCGTGCTTTCGGGTGACACGGAGGTCGTGGCGGATCAGTATCGCATTGTGACGATTCCCCTCGGACCCATCGAGTCCGGGGCCGCGACGAGCATTGAGATGAGAGGGAGTTTCGCGGTGCGTTCCGGAGGGGATATTCCCATGAGCGCGGAAACGGGTTTCGTTTTGGCGAATGACGCATTCGCGCCCGCAGTCAAAACGGAAGGCGTCGTGTCCGTGCTCGCCGGAGATTTGGATATCGATCTCGTCATCAATGGGAGTCAGGATGATCGGAACGTGAATGCGGGGGAGTGGCAGCGCGTGGCCATCGCGTATGAAAACGTGAGTGGAGCGGTTTTGCAGGATGTCGAGATCGCGCTCGCATTCGGCTTGCAGGCGGCATCATCTTCCGTCGTGGCCGAGGACTTGTCCGCGCCGATTGATTGGTCGAAGCTGGAAGATTCGGCTGATGGTGTGCGGAAGGGTGGATCTATCCGGTACACCAAAAAAGAGGTTGAAGAATTGGAGGAATTGAAGCCGAATGCGGACGGGTTTATCGAAATCGCCGTTCCGCTCACGCAGAAGATTTCTGTGACGCAAGACGTGCCGATTGCCGTATCCGTGGAAGTGAAAATCGGAAGCGTGGGCGGAGACAAGGTGGATCGCGTTGTGACGACGAAGCCGATTTTCCTTCGTATGCAGAGTGATGCGAGCCTCTTCGCTGTGGCGCGGTACTCCTCTGAAGAAGGTGCGCCCATCGGGTCAGGACCCTTGCCTCCGGTCGTTGGCTCTTCCACGACGTATCGCATTGAATGGAAGGTGCAGAAAACGCTCCACGCACTCGATCGCCTCACGATAACAGCGACATTGCCCGGAGCGGTCTTGTGGGCGGGGCAACGCGACCTCGATGCCGGGGGGCTCGCGTATGATGAATCGAAGAAATTGGTCACGTGGACGATCGGCTCCATGCCGGAAGATGCGGGCGATCTCATGGCGTCGTTTGATGTGACGCTCCGTCCATCCGAAGCGGATGTGGGGAAGTTCGCGCAACTTTTAGGTGAATCGCGCATGGAGTTTACGGATACGAAGATCGGCGCATCCATTCTTCGTACGGCCTCGGCGCTCACCACGGATCTCGCAGAAGATGCTTTGGCACAGAGGAAGGGTGTGGTGAAACGGCCGTAGGGGGACGCCGGTGGCGTGCCTACATAGGGTTTTCAATATAGAAAAACCGGCGAGCGCAGGGTGCGCGTCGCCGGTCTTGTTATGGTCCGTTGACGGTCTCAATCGTCTACGGGTGAGAGGAGCAGGTAGGTGAGCTGCTCGGGGTCTGACTTCGTGAGCCGTTGCGGATGCAGTTCCGTCCCGGCCAGGATCGTCTCTATGAGGAAATCTCGACGACCGACTGCCGTGAGGTCCATCCAGTCCACGCGTCGCTCATAGTCGTTGTTCGCCCACTTTACGTCCCTTCTTTGACCATCAATGATGGCAAGGGAGTGGCGCTCGAGGTTGAACCGCATGAGGTGCCCGGGCTCGAGGTTGATGGATCTCCCGTCCTTTGCCCGGAAGCTCGGAGTCTTTTTGCCGAAGAGGCGGTAGAGGATGCCATTCGCTCCGGCCCCCTGGATGATCTCCATACGGTGTCCGGCGCATTCGGCGAATAGAACGGCGAGCTCTGCGCAACCATTCGGCTGACCATTCGCATCAACGAAGTTGAACGGTGCGAACCACTGTTCTTGGCGGTTCGGCCAACGGAGCTTTTTCAGATCCGCGAGATCCGGGGGCATGGTTTGTTCTGCGCGGTCCGGAAGGCTTACCCTCCGTAGCCCCTCCGGTCCTCGGTAGAGGTGAATGTGGGCCGGCTCACGCTGCTGGAAGGAGAGGCACACTCCTTCGTTTGCGAGGACGGGATGTCCGTGCGAATCGTAGAGCATGGTAAACCTCCTTCGAGGGGTGAAAGTCCAATTCCCAAAAAGGGAACGCAAGCATAGCAAAAAATTTTAGAAAAGTCAATCCAGTCGTCTCAAACCCGCATTCTATCCTCATTGTGCCGGGGTCGCCCCAAACCCCCGCAACCTGCAT
>CAZWYJ010000047.1:0-9324 GCA_964638165.1 uncultured Gammaproteobacteria bacterium
CGGAGGGGGTGTCTACGGCGTGTACGGAAGCGGATCCTCGTACGGCGTGTACGGAAGCGGATCCTCGTACGGCGGATATTTTGCAGATTCGAATGGAACCTCGCATGGATACGTAGGTTATGGCTATTATAGCTTCAATGGTAGCGGAAACTTCAAGAATCTCGGTGCTGCAGAGTTTACCTCAATCTTGACCGTAGGAGGTAATTTATTTGCAAATGCGGGACTTGTTACAACAGTAATTGACGCAAGTGGTGATATTACATCAGATGGTGATATTACAGCAGCGACTATTCATGCCGGGACGGTCACGGCGTCCGGAAGTCTTAACGGAGCGAGCGTTGTGACTACTGGAAATATCACCGCAAATAGTAATTCATGGGGAACGCAGACTACTCAGGCGTGTCCTGATGTTACTACAACAGGTCCTTGTCAATGTCCTTCCGGCACATTTATGACAGGTGTAGTAAGGAGGACAACCTCGCCATATCATGTTACTAGTATATATTGCAATGAATTGTAGAGTGGGAAAAAGTAGTTGATAAAAAAAGCCCCGACTCGGGGCTTTTTTATCCACGCTTGAGGATGATGGTCGTTGATGCTCTCGCGAAGACGCTCCTTTAAAGAATTTCCTTGCTATGAACCGCACGTAAAAGGGTAGGAATGCAAGAGTTAAAAATAGGCCCTGAGAGGTCTATTTTTACTTTCTTCGATATATATGCCGCTACTCTTTTTCCTCATTCCCTTCATCCGGGCGCATGAACGGGAAAAAGAGAACTTCGCGGATCGAGGTCGTTCCGGTGAAGAACATGACCAGCCGGTCAATGCCAATGCCAATGCCCCCGAGCGGAGGCATGCCGTATTCAAGGGCCTCGAGGAAATCTTCGTCCAGCGGATGCGAGTCTTCATTCCCGGCACGCATGGACCGCTGTTCGTTTTCGAAGCGATCTCTCTGCATGAATGGACTCGTAATCTCGGTCCAGCCGTCCCCGAGTTCTTTTCCATTGAAGTAACACTCGAATCTCTCTACGAATCCTGGTTTGGAGCGGTGCGTGCGGGCGAGTGGAGAAATTTCCTGCGGGTAATCAATGACCCATAGTGGTCCGGTAAGCTTTTTAGACACGATCTCGTCAAAAATCGTGTAGAGGATCTTGCCTCTTGAGGCGTCCTCCGGGCAATCGAGGTGGTTCTTCTCGCAGAAGTCTTTCAGCGCCTTCTCATCTTCCTGCATAACATCCATCCCCGTGTGTGTTTTTACCACGTCTTCCATGGGAATGCGCTCCCATGCATGGTCCAGCGGGATACGCGTCCCTTGGAAGGTGACAGCCTCTTCGCCGAACAGGCTCTGCGCGATGTACTTGTAGAGAGCCTCGGCCTGATCCATCATGGCATGATAGTTCGTGCACGTTTCGTACCACTCGATCATGGTGAACTCGGGGTTATGCGTCTGATCCACGCCTTCATTCCGGAAGTTCTTTCCGATCTCATAGACTTTTTCGTATCCGCCGACCACGAGCCTTTTCAAGTACAATTCCGGAGAAATGCGGAGGTACATGTCCATGTCGTACGCATTGATGTGCGTCTGGAATGGTCGGGCATTGGTTCCGCCGTACAGTCTTTGCAATGTGGGTGTTTCGACTTCCATAAAACCCCGTTCGTTCAAGAACTGTCGAACGAGCGTGAGGATTTTTGAGCGCGTCTTGAAGCGATCAAAAACTTCACGATCCGCGATAAGATCGAGGTAGCGCTTGCGAAATCTGATATTCTGATCTTTGAGCCCCTTGTGTTTGTCCGGAAGGGGCTGGAGCGTCTTCGCGAGCACTGTCCACGTGTGAGCCAGAACGGATTCCTCGCCCTTTTTCGTGACGAAGCGAGTGCCATCAATACGAATGATATCGCCCCGATCCACGTATTTCGTAAAACGTTCGAAGATCGCCTCGTCATTTTCCGGTGCCCGATAAACGCATTGAATTTTCCCTTCTTGATCCTGCAGATCAAAAAAGACGATCTTTCCCATGAGACGCATGCCCATGATTCTTCCAACGACCGTCACTTCCGCCTCATGAGATTTTGCAAGCGCTTCCCGGGTGGAGATTCGATTCTCGATCAAAACGGAAGGATAGGGCTGGATGCCCTCTTGCTCCATGTTCTTGGCTTTTTCGATACGCACCTCTCGTTCGTCCAAAAGGCTACGTTCTTCATTTTGTGTCATACTGATGAGAGGTTGGTCAGACTAAAATCGTCTTCATCATAGAGGAGATTTTCGCAAAGATCAATCTCTGTTAAGTTTTGTTGTCAGTGTGCAGGCGATGCCTCTTTTGTGTATTTTTGGCTTTCTTCATCCATTTTTGCTACCATTGTCATCATGTCATAGCGTCTTTTTTGACGCGAGTGTTTATGTGTATGGGCGAGGATAGTCCCGAACCCAAAATATGCTCTCCCTCTACAATACTGCGACCAAATCCATTCAACCGATCAAGCCCGTCATCCCGGGAAAGATCGGCATGTACTGTTGCGGACCAACGGTCTATCAGCGGGCGCATATCGGGAATTTGCGGGCGTACGTGATGGAAGATATTCTCCGTCGGACCCTGGAATCCATTGAGGGGTATGAGGTAAAGCATATCGTGAATATCACGGACGTGGGGCATCTCGTGGGAGATGAGGATGAGGGTGAAGACAAGGTGGAAAAAAGTTCGAGAGAGCAGGGGAAGGATGCCTGGGAAATTGCGCGCGAGTATGAGCGTCTGTTTCGTGCGGATATCGCAAGACTCGGTATTCTTGAACCGAGCGCGATGCCAAGGGCAACGGAACATATCGCGGAACAGATCGAGCTGGTGCGAACGCTTGAAGAGAAGGGGTATACGTATCAAACAAGCGACGGCATCTATTTTGACACATCAAAAATGCCTTCCTACGGGAGATTGAGCGGACAACGCTTGGAGGAAAAGCAGGAAGGAGCGCGCGTGGAGATGAATCAGGAAAAGCGGAACCCAACGGATTTCGCCCTCTGGAAGTTTTCTGATCCTACGCCCCTCGCCAAGCGCCAGATGGAGTGGCCGAGCCCGTGGGGGATTGGTTTTCCCGGGTGGCACGTGGAGTGTAGCGCCATGAGTCGAAAAGAACTTGGTCAGCCATTCGATATTCACTGTGGGGGTGTTGATCATATCCCGGTTCATCATGAAAACGAGATCGCGCAAAGTGAGTGCGCGTACGGGGTTCCGTATGCCCGACATTGGATGCACGCGGAGTTTTTAACCGTGGACGGTCAGAAGATGAGCAAGTCTATTGGAAATGTTTTTTCGCTTGATGATCTCCGAACGCATGGAATTGATGATCGTGCTCTCCGATTGTTTTTCCTCGGCGCGCACTATCGGAGCAAGCAGAATTTTACGTGGGAGGCGGTCAAGGGCTCGCAGAATGCTCTCGCTCGGCTGGAGCGGACGGTTCGGTCATGGCCTTCGCCGACGAACGGTATTGCAGTGCTCGAAGAGAAGTTCCGTAACGCGCTCTTGGATGACCTTAATACACCGACCGCACTTGCTGTTCTGTGGGAAGTGATCGAATCCGCGTATGACGAGGGAGCGAAGGCGGCATCGGTTCTTTTTATGGATCGTGTTCTTGGACTCGGACTTGCCGATATCGTTTCAAAGCCACTCTTCGTGCCATCGGATATTCAGGCATTGGCGAAAAAACGTCTTGAGGCTCGCGAGGCAAAGGATTGGGCGGAGTCGGATCGTATTCGGGATGAGCTGTCCGCGCTCGGGTGGACGGTTCTTGATGTAAAAGGCGGATATCGCCTCGAGCACGTGTAGCGTACGTTCAACGGTCCACAACTGACGCGGAATGAGGCGTTTCCGCCATCCGCCTTCAGCTAAAGACCTCTATGTGCATCGTCTGAGTTTATTCCGCCGGTTTCTCTATGACGAAGAAGAAAAGAAAAACGCTCCTTGAACGCATTGGCCCGGGATTTGTCACCGGTGCCGCGGACGACGATCCATCCGGTATTGGCACGTACTCGCAAACGGGTGCGCAATTTGGGTATTCGCAACTCTGGATGGTAATTTTCACCTTTCCGTTCATGACAGCGGTTCAGGAGATGTGCGGACGAATCGGCTTGGTCGCGGGAAAAGGGCTAGCCGGCGTGATTCGGGATCGGTATTCAAAATGGATTTTATGGAGCGTTGTTTCGTTGCTCTTTTTTGCCAATTCCATCAATATCGGCGCGGATATCGGGGCTATGGCGTCCGCTGCACAAATGCTCTTTGGACTCCCGCTTCCCGTATGGCTTTTTGGGTTCGTTTTTCTCATTTTGGGACTGGAACTCTTCCTCTCCTATCGGGCTTATGCCCGTGTCCTCAAGTGGTTGAGCTTTTCTCTGATCGCGTACATTATTACGGCATTCATGGTCAAACAACCATGGGATCAGATCGTGGTTTCCATGTTCGTACCCGGTTTTTCGTTCACGGTTCCCTACCTGATGAATATCGTCGCGATCCTCGGAACGACTATTTCTCCGTACCTGTTCTTCTGGCAAGCGGGTGAGGAAGTGGAGGAGGAGATCGCACGAAAGAAGATTCTCGGATTCGGTTTGAGTCGTCCATTTGTCACGAAACGAGACGTCTCGGATATGCGAAAAGACACGCTCATCGGCATGCTTTTTTCCAACCTTGCCATGTTCTTTATTATCCTCACGGCCGCTTCCACGCTCCATGCCAATGGCATATTCGACATTCAAACGGCAACGGATGCCGCCGAGGCCCTGCGACCTCTCGCTGGTCCACATGCCCACTTCCTCTTCGCCATCGGAATCATATCCGTCGGTCTTCTCGCTGTTCCGATTTTGGCCGGATCAGCCTCGTACGCCATTGCGGAAGCATTTGGATGGAGCGAGGGGTTATCCAAAAATATCCGGGAGGCTCCGGCTTTTTACGCTGTTATCGCCCTCGCAACAGTTTTCGGTCTCTCAGTAAATCTCATCGGCGTGCCACCCTTTAAAATGCTCTACTATTCGGCTGTTTTGAATGGAATCATCGCCGCTCCATTGCTTTTTTTCATCGTCCGGATCGCCGGAAATCGGAAAGTCATGGGTACGCGGGCAAACGGACCGTGGTCAAATGCCCTCGGATGGACGATTTTTTCCGTTATATCAATCGCCAGCATCACGTTCATCCTAGTCAGCTTGTTTGGATAATGCGATGTTCTTTTTTGTAGCTGTCATCGAGTCTTCTCCTACACGGAAAAATGGCTTTCGTGGTAGAATGTGCGCATGACAAACGGGATTCCTACGCCGGAAACGCCAAAGATCCGGCCGGAAACATTTCCTTCCGAACAGGAAGAAAGTGATATTGAAGCGGATCGTGAGGCCTACGAACAATCCGCGGAGCATCTGGACGATGTCCTGCACGCGGAAGAAGCGAATACGACGCCGGAGATCCCCGCCACTTCAGGTGTCGCGCCTGCCATCCGTAGCCATCCGTCCGTCGCTCTTCAAAAAGATCCGGTCGTCATTGAAGTTGAAAAAATCCTCGAGGATGGCATTGGATCGTTTTATGCCGCGATGCCCGAAGATGCAAAAACGGCTTTTCGACAAAAAGGAGAGGCCGTCGCTTTGGAAATCTCCGATATGGTTCGGACATTTCATGTGCGATTCCGCCGCCTGATCTCCTTGATTACGAGCTGGTTGAAGACGATTCCGGGAGTGAACCGATACTTTTTGGTGCAAGAGGCGAAGATCAAAGCAGATCGCATCCTCGAGCTCGTTGAGGCGCGCAAGAATGATGTGACGCAATCCGTATGATTCCTCTTTTTCAGATAAACGCCATGGAGTACTCGTCGGGGCCCATGCCACAAATCGGGCCTTTGGAGGACTCTTTTTTAACGGATGTCCTCCTGCATAATCCTATCGCGATCATGCTTTATGTCATATTCGGAATCGCGCTTTTCGTCACCATCGTCCTTGTCGTGATTCGGTGGTACGCGCGAAAATATCGTTCTGCGGCAACTTCTTTGGAGATGAAGGTTCTTCACATCGCGGTTCCGAAAGATTCCAAGGGGGGTGAGTCCGGTAACGAGACGAGCACGCAGAAAATTCATGAATCCATTTCCGTCATGGAGACGATTTTTTCGACGATCGGTTCCTTACGGGCTGATCGCGGATTCTCTTCGTGGCTCTTTGGTCGCGCGGATCACCTCTCATTCGAGATTGTATTCGAACGCCAGAAAATTCGTTTTTACATCGGCGTTCCGGAACGCTACAAGAATTTTCTTGAGGAACAGATTCATGCGCAGTATCCGGACGCGTCCATCGAGGAGGTGCCAGATTACAATATTTTTACGCCAACGGGCGTGATCATGGGGAGTTATGTGCACTTTCGTCGCGCATCCTGTTTTCCGATCAAGACCTACGCCAAATTGGAATCCGATCCGTTAAACTCTTTGACGAATGCCTTGGCAAAACTGAATGAGAACGAAGGCGCTGCCGTTCAGGTCGTTTTGCGATCCGCACGGGCCACGTGGCGGGATGAGGGGTTGCGTATTGCGCGGGCAATGCAGCAGGGGAAGAAGCTCTCCGATGTTCAGGGAGCAAAAGGTCCGGCGGCTTTTAAAAATGTAGGGAAGGAATTTAAGAACGTTGCTTTCGGATCCAAAACCGAAGCGCAGAAAGATGCGTATCGGCTATCTCCCCTTGAGGAAGAAATGGTGAAGGGTCTTGAGGAGAAGGCTTCCAAGGCCGGATTGGATGCGAATATCCGTATCGCCGTCTGCACGAGCTCTCCGCAACGCTCCCAGCTCGTTTTGAACGATATTCTGCAGTCATTCGGCCAGTATAATGTGTATGAATACGGCAACTCGTTCGTTAAGGCCATGCCTCGCAGACGAAGCGCATTGATTGAGGATTTCATCCATCGTTCTTTTTCCGAACCGCATCGGATTGTTTTGAACGCGGAGGAGGTGGCGTCCATATACCATTTTCCGCTTTCTACCACGGAAACGCCAAAAATAGATTGGCTCACATCCCGCAAAGCGCTTCCTCCGTCAAATATTCCCGAAGAGGGGCTTGAGCTCGGGTATTCGGAGTATCGCGGGCATCGCTACACGATCCGCATGAAGCAGGGGGATCGGCGGCGGCACATGTACATCATCGGAAAATCAGGTTCCGGAAAATCTGAGTTCATCAAGAGCATGGCAAAGCAGGATATCGAACAGGGGCGTGGTGTGTGTATCATGGATCCGCATGGCGAACTGGCTCGCGATATGCTCGAATTCGTTCCACGTGACCGCGCGGACGATGTTATCTATTTCTCTCCCGCGGACGTGGATCGTCCGATGGGGTTGAACATGCTCGAGTACAATCCCGCGCATCCGCAGCAGAAGGAGCTGGCCGTGGCGGAGATGCTGAAAATCTTCGACCGTTTGTTTGACCTGAAGGCCACGGGTGGTCCGATGTTCGAGTACTACATGCGTAACGCGCTTCTCCTCATCATGGATGATCCGGAAACGGGATCTACGCTTCTCGATGTTCCACGTGTGCTGGCTGACGAGGAGTTTCGTCGCCTCAAGCTTTCGCGATGCAAGAATCAGCAGGTCAAAGATTTTTGGATCAAAGAGGCTCAGAAGGCCGGAGGAGAAGCGTCCCTGGCTAATATGGTTCCGTACATCGCGTCCAAGCTCGCGCCATTCATCACGAATGACTTTATGCGTCCGATTATCGGACAGCAAAAATCCGCCTTCAATGTTCGCGAAGCCATGGATTCTCAGAAGATCCTCCTCTTCGACTTGGCAAAAGGCAAGATTGGAGATTTAAACGCTTACCTCGTTGGCATGGTTCTCGTTGGGAAGATTCTTAATGCTGCGCTTGAACGCGGAGACATGGCCGCGAAGGATCGAAAGGATTTCTACCTGTACATTGACGAATTCCAGAACTTTTTGACGGATTCCATTAGCTCTATTTTGTCTGAAGCGCGTAAATACGGCCTTAACCTCATCATCGCGCACCAATTCATCGGACAGCTCGAAAAGATGCAGGAAATTCGGGATGCGATCTTTGGAAATGTTGGTTCCATGGCTGCTTTTCGTATTGGCCCGGAGGATGCGGAATTTTTGGAGAAAGAGTTTGCGCCGGTTTTTTCTCGTTACGATTTGATCAATGTGGAGGCCTTTGCATGTAATGCCAAAATTCTCATTGACAGTACGGCCTCGCGCCCGTTCAATTTTAAGCCGGTGATGCAGACGCCGAGTGAAGATAAGGAACTTCCGGAACTCATCAAAGAGCTTTCGCGATATAAGTACGGCCGTAAGCGCGAACTCGTCGAGGCGGAGATCCGTGAAAGCGCCTTGGCAGTAGATACTTTTCTCGATCAGGAGGAGGCTTGACGCACAAGAAGAGTTATCCACTTCTCATGCTCTTCGGTCAATGTTACCCTGACTGTGGATAATTTGATCTCAGAAAGGGTGGGGTCGAGACGTCCAAAACAAAAACACTATGCCGGACATCAACCCGGCCGATCAGTATCACGCAGGCGAAAACACCGATCCGGGCGGTGTGCCAACGCCTGTCACGGCGAGTGAAACGCGATACGCTGTTGCAAGAAAACTTATTGCGAATCTCAAAGACGAGCTCGCGAATTTAGAACGTCTTCTTGCAGGCGATGCCGATCCGGCGCAAATCGAGGACCTCGTGATCCGTAAAGAAACGGATCAAGGGGATCTTTTTGGTCCTGCGCAGGAAGGCAAAATTCTTGAGGGCGTATTCGACGGTCAGCACATGATCGGTTCGGACGGAAAACAGTATCTTGTTCCGCCGAACTACGCCTCAAAGTCCAAACTCGTTGAAGGAGATATTTTAAAACTCACCATTGCTCCGAATGGGACGTTTCTGTTTAAGCAGATCGGTCCGATTGAGCGCAAGCGCGTCATGGGCATCCTCATGCAGGATGAACATACGGGTGATTGGAAGGTCGTCGCAGACGGAAAGAAGTACAATATCCTTACCGCCTCCGTAACGTTCTTCCGCGGGAATCCTGGCGATGATGCCGTTATTCTTGTCCCTAAGTCCGCTCCATCTCGATGGGCTGCGGTTGAGAATATCATCAAACGCCAGTAGGTGAGCTTTTCAGAAGCGCGATCCGCTCGTGTTTCGCTCGAAAACTCCTCAACGTACGGTTACGTACGTCTTCGTCGTTTTCTTGCTCCAACACGTCGCGGCTCATCGCTTCTGAAAAGCTCTCGTGTCCCCGATATAAAGGGAGCGACCACCTCCTTTAAAAGGTTCCCCTCCCTTTCAAGCGATCTGATGTAGATGTTGACCTCAAGAATTTAAGATTC
>CAZWYJ010000048.1:0-9255 GCA_964638165.1 uncultured Gammaproteobacteria bacterium
ATTTTTCCGGCGTCCCCTACGAATGTATCACTGAATCTATGACGGGCGTACACAAGTTGTTGAATGCATTCATCAAGAAAACAAAGGAGTACGCGGGAGTTCAATCTTCTTCTCTAAATTCCAAATTCTAAATTCAACATTCTACACTATGGCAAAGAAAACTGTTGACCCCCGTTTCCAAGCAGCGCAAGAGGCAATTGATCAAATCAAAGAACGTTTTGGTGATGGCGCGATTATGCGTTTCGGCGAAGCGAAGAGCACGAGCGTTGATGTGATCCCGACGGGTTGTCTCTCACTTGATCTCGCATTGGGCGTGCTCGGCGTTCCGCGCGGACGTATTATTGAAATCTACGGACCGGAATCTTCCGGAAAAACCACGCTTGCGCAGCACATTATTGCGGAGGTTCAGAAGCTGGGAGGCATGGCGGCATTCGTTGATGCGGAGCATGCGCTTGATCCGGATTATGCGCGCAAGATCGGCGTGAACGTGAACGACCTCCTCATCTCGCAGCCGGATACGGGAGAGCAGGCGCTCGATATCGTGGAAACGCTCGTTCGTTCGAATGCACTCGACGTGGTCGTGATTGACTCTGTGGCCGCGCTCACGCCGAAGGCGGAAATCGAGGGGGAGATGGGAGATTCTCACATGGGCTTGCAAGCACGCTTGATGAGCCAAGCGCTTCGTAAGCTCACCGCAATCATTTCAAAAACGAAGACGGTCGTCGTGTTCATTAACCAGACGCGTCTGAAGATCGGCGTGGTCTATGGAAATCCGGAGACGACCACGGGTGGCGTGGCTTTGAAGTTCTACGCGTCATTGCGTGTGGAGGTTCGTCGCGCCGCGCAGATCAAGATGGGGGAGCGTATCATAGGCAACCGCACCAAGGCCAAGGTGGTGAAGAATAAGGTAGCGGCTCCTTTTCGCACGTGCGAATTCGACATCATGTATAACGAAGGTATTTCGAAAGCCGGAGACCTGCTTGATACGGCTACGGAGTACGGCATTGTGAAGCGCAATGGTAATTCCTACACGTACGGTGAGGAGAAGCTTGGCATGGGCCGTGAGAATGCGAAGAATGGACTCAAAGAACGCCCGGATTTTATGGATCAAATTCGCACGCAAGTCATTGCAGCGTTTAAGGAGCGCGAGGGGTTGGAGGTTCCGGCAGGCGTATCGGATGATGGAGATATCCCTGCGGATGACGAGATTCCACCGATTGAATAATCGTGTTACTCTCCGGTGTATGGCGAATGAGAAAGATTCAGTTCAGATTCTCGAAGCGATTCAGGGGCTTTCCTCTCGGATGGATGGCTTTGCTGAAGGTCAAGAAAGGTTACAGGACTCAGTAAAATCTCTTGAAGAGGGTCAGCGACAGTTACAGGGCTCAGTAAAATCTCTTGAGGTTGGTCAGCAGGAAATCCATGAGATGATTCACGAGTTTTCGACGCACGTTGACCAGCGATTTGATGTCGTTGATCGCCGATTTGAGTCTTTAGAAGGTCGTGTGACGAATATTGAGTCGAAGGTGACGACGATGGAGTCGAAGGTGACGACGATGGAGTCGAAGATGACCTCGATGGATTCAAAGATGGTTACGAAGGATTATTTAGACGATAAGCTCGCAGACCAGGGGGTGCGATACGGTGGGCTTATTCGTCAGACGAATGAGAAAGTCGGAATGCTCGCGGACGCTCTTGTCTCGGAGAAGTCTCTTTCTCCAAAAATGGCAAAAGTTGTGATGTCTGCAGAGCCTTTCGGGAGGAAGTAAAAAAGAATGAGAACAAAAAGAGGCGGTCATCCCGCCTCTTTTTGTGTACGTTCCAGTTTAGAAATTTCTTCATCGGTATACACGTGAATATTCTCCGGAAGATCCCGAAAAGAAACGTGAATGATCTGAGCTGGTTTCTGTGGTACATGGGCCCGCCATTCCATGCCTTGAGGATCTTGATGTGGAACGAAGGCGTCTTTTTCAAAAACGTAGATATAGCCAGTTTTATCTCTCGAGATTTCAAGTGCTTTTTTTGAAGCCTTGAGTGATAAGCTCTCATCGTCATTTTTCCCAAAACTCGTCCAGTCTTCTCGCATGATTGATCGGAAAATGGCGATATCTGCATATGGAGTCGTTGCAACGCATGGATCTCCGTCTTTCTGTTTTGCGCCGGTCGTCCAGTTGAATGCTTGTCGTGGCTCCATTTCCTCGATATCGGCGACCGGCGATCCATGAAAAACGTATCGTCCGGTTGCCTCGAGTTCATGAAGTTCTTTGCGGGCTTCAGACATTTCCGGTTTCCTTTCTGGGTTTCCGGGAACGTCTATTTCGAATTTTTCAGTCATATTGATGTGATATTTTTCCGGATCCGTTCCGCCATTTCCTCCAGTTCTTCCGGCGTGGCGGGTTTGGCATTCGATTGAGCGAGGTCGTTCGGATGGGAGATCGGGATGAGTTTGATGTGCGCGTGCGGGACTTCCATGCCCTCGATCACGAGCCCGACACGTTCGGAGCCGGCCGCGGCCTTGATCGCTGGGATGAGTTTTTTTGCCACGAGCATCCATGCGCAATACTGATCATCCGGCAGATCGAAGCCGTCGGAGATTTCCGTCTTCGGCACGAGGAGCGTCATACCGGGCTGAATCGGGTTAATGTCTAAAAACGCGAAGAAGGAGTCATTCTCCCAGATTTTGTGGCAGGGGATTTCTCCATTGATGATGCGGGAAAAGATGGAAGGCATATGTCGTGGTAGGTAGTAGGGGCGGGGTTCTCCCGCCCTTTTAGGTGGTGAGTGGCGTGATTGGTCTTTAATACGAGTTTTTGAGGCTGAGCTTCCGGATCTCCGCCGTTCCCAGATGCGTGAGCATGCGATGGGTGGCTGGCGATTGTTTTGCGAACCCCGTTTGCATGATCTGGAGAGCGTCTCCGTGCGAAACGAGAAGGATATTTTTTCCTTGGTAGCGTTTTTCCAGATCGTGGATGAGTGACGCTGTCCGCTTCTGTACGTCCATCGCACTCTCGACGTTCGCAGTCGTGTGTTCCGGGTTCGTCTCGTCATCCGTCCAGACTTTTTCGTAATGCGCGTTGTTCGTTCGCTCCCAGTCGCCAAACCATCGTTCGCGAAGGCGCTCATCGAATACGATTTGTGCAGATACGCCGAGAATGTCTTTGGCGATTTCCGCGGTCCGACGACAGCGAGAGAACGGGGAGGAGATGATGACGGTGTCTCGGTCCAGCGTCCCGGATGATTTTGCCGCTTGTGCGGATATCCGCACCTGATCCTCTCCCTCGTTCGTGAGCGTATATGCTTCGAGCTGTCCGTCTTGGAGATTACTGATGATGACTCCTTCGATATTTGCTTTACTCTGTCCGTGACGCAAGGCAAAGTACTGGTTGCGAAGGCGATCCGTTCGATGTAGAAACGTCATGCATTTTTTCTATCACGGTTTATGCCGTCCGGCAAGCCGTCCTGCTCCTATAAATGATGAACAGGCGTCCTGATGGGCGCCTGTTCTGGAGAGGAGATTTTTCATGTGGAAGCGTCTTGTTGTTGGGCTTGATACCCTTTCACGAGACAATTGAGCGCGTGGTAGTAGGCGGCTTTGCCGTAGATCCACTCGAATTCTTCCCATGAGATTTCAGTGTCGAGATCGGGGACTGAATATCCGGGATCAAGCATTGGCCGGAAGGGTGATTCTGTGAGCAGTCTTTTGGCCGTTTCCCAGTCCGCTTCCGCATTTTCGCGGGGTTGATGGATGTAGATGGCAAATGCCACGAATTGTTTGGCGTGCTCGAGATTTGCAGGATGCATGGCTCTCGATTCGTGTTTGGGGATGGCGCTACGAGGAGCGCCTCCGGGTTGGCGAGCGACGGTCGCGAACGTCTGTTTTGACGAGGGCGCCGAAAGGGACGATGGATAAAGCTCATCAAAAAAATGGCTTAATGTCAATTGTTTTTGCCCTTTTCCTATTCTCGAAATGGGTCCGGTGATGTACTATCCTAGATGCCATGGCAAGACGACGAGGCCGAAAAAGGCCATTTAGATTGGATTTTTCAATGGATCCTGCTACGCAGAAGGGGGTTTTTACCGTTATTCTCTTCTGTTTGGGGGTTCTTATCCTCCTTTCCATTTTTGGTTTGGCCGGAGCGATCGGGGTCAAGATTGATGCCGGAGTCTCGCAGATTTTCGGTTGGGATAAGCTGGCAGTACCGTTCTTCCTTTTTGCCTGGGGGTATTCCTTGGCGCGTCCGGATCAGTTTCCGCTCAATGCGTCTAATTTTATCGGCTTTATCCTCTTTTTTATCGGCTTGAATGGGTTGGTCCACGCGGTGACGTTTCCAGATCTCTCATTGCCGATTCAGGACGTTGCTCTACATTCAGCCGGTGGAAAATTCGGGGCATTGCTTGCGACGCCGATGATTTCTCTTTTGGGTTTTGCCGGAGCGGTAACGTTATTTTCCGCCTGCTTCATCGCTTCCGTGCTTTTGATTTTTAATACATCCATTACCACGATTGCGAAGTTTTTTCGTGCGATCTGGCGAGCAATCGCATTCGTGATTACGGGGATTCTCTCTCTTTTTTCCCGTTTGCGTTTGCATCGGGAGCGATTGGCGGAAGATCGCGCGCGGCAGCGTACGCAGGATTCCGTGAGCGCGAATGAGCAAGATGAGGAAGTGGAAGACGAGGAGGGGGATGAAGTGCCTGAAGCCCTTGCGCCGTCATCGTCTCCTCATTCCGCTCCGTCACCATCCGTTTCAACGCCGCTCCCTCCGAAGATTCGAACGCGCCGTCCGAAGATTCAGGTCCCGCTTGATCTCTTGCAGCGTCGCGATGACCGTCCGACCTCCGGCGATATCGAGTTCAACAAGGAGGTGATTCGAAAGACGCTGATGAATTTTGGTATTGATGTGGAGATGAGTGATGTTGCCGTTGGCCCTACGGTTACGCAGTTCACCTTTAAGCCGGCGGAAGGCGTTAAAGTGACGCGGATCACCGCGCTCCATAATGACCTCGCGCTCGCGCTCGCGGCGCATCCGATTCGTATCGAGGCTCCAATTCCGGGAAAATCGCTGATCGGCGTTGAGGTTCCCAACAAGAGCGTGGCGCTCGTCGGCCTGCGTGAGATGCTTGAGTCCCGTCCGTATCAGGAGAAGGCGCGACGCTTTGCGATCCCGTTTGCGCTCGGAAAAGACGTGTCCGGATACCCAAGCTTGATTGACCTCTCTCGCATGCCGCACATGCTCGTGGCCGGTGCCACGGGATCCGGAAAGTCCGTGTGTCTGAATATCCTCATCGCGTCGCTCCTCTATAGCCACGGTCCGGATGATCTCAAGTTCATTCTCGTTGATCCGAAACGCGTGGAGTTCCCGGTCTATAACGGCATTCCGCACCTCATCACTCCGGTGATTACGAAGGTGGAGGATACGGTAAACGCCCTCAAATGGACGATTCGCGAGATGGATCGTCGTTTCGATCTCCTCGCATCGGTTGGTGCGCGCGATATCTTCGCGTTCAATGAGCGCTCGAAGGATCGTTTGCCGTACCTCGTTTTCCTCGTGGATGAGTTGGCGGATCTCATGGTGACGTCCGGCGCGGAAGTCGAAGGTCCGATCGTACGCATCGCCCAGCTTGCTCGTGCGGTCGGTATTCATTTGGTGCTCGCAACGCAACGCCCTTCCGTAGATGTCCTCACGGGGCTCATTAAGGCGAACATTCCGGCACGCGTGGCCTTTTCCGTTGCCTCTTCCACGGATTCGCGGACGATTCTTGATCAGACGGGTGCGGAAAAATTGCTCGGGCGCGGTGATATGCTCTACCAGACGGCGGAGATGTCTGCGCCGAAACGCGTGCAGTGCGCTTTCGTTTCCGATGATGAGGTTCGTCGCGTTGTCGAATTTTTGAAATCCGCATACGGTCCTGCGGAGTATGAGTCCGGTATTACGGAATCGCAACGATCCGGAACGGTTTTTGGCGGTTCCGGCGGAAGCGGGGAGGATACGGATCCGATGCTTGAAGCGGCGATGGAAGAAATTATTCGTGCCGGTAAGGCGTCCGCGTCTCTCTTGCAACGCCGATTGAAAGTGGGGTATGCGCGCGCGGCTCGTATTCTTGATCTTCTGGAGCAGGCCGGCATGATCGGTCCCGGTGATGGCGCGAAGCCTCGAGAGATCCTTCAGACGTCACTCGCGACTTCCGTGCCGGCTCCGGAGCCTCAATCCGCACCCGTACCGGTCACCTATCACGTTGAAGCGTCCGAATCCGGAATGGATGAATCGCTTCCTCCTGAAGAGGATGAGGAGGAGAGTGATGAGGATGGTGATGATGACGACGTGGAGCCGGAAGAAGTCTACGGACATGGAGACGACGAATCCCGTTCGGATGATCGTTCATCGGTTGTATGACGTTTCTCCATAAGAGCGTGGGGGACGAACAGTCGCTGTTCGGTTCGGACTTGCGCGATCTTCGGGAATTGCACGCTATTTCATTTGAGCAGGCGTGTCGAGAGACGAAGATTGACGCGGGGATCCTTCGGGCTTTTGAGGATGACCGTCTCTCGGACATTCGCGACCCGGTATTTGCGGAACGCCACCTCATGGCATACGTGCGGTATCTTGGTGGATATGAACCGTATTTCGCGTTAAAGTATCGGTCCGCTCTTGAGGGGCTCCGCGTGGGTCGGAATGCCAAAGACGCCATTCCGCGAACGCGCATTCGTTTTTTTGATCTTTTTGTCGCTCCGCAGTTTTTGGCGTTTTTAGGTATCGGATTTTTGGCCATCGTTTTGGGCGGATATGTTTTTTGGCAGGCTTCCCTCGTACACACCGCCCCGAATCTTCATGTCATTTCTCCACAGGATGGAGATCGTCTCTTGCGTCCACGCGTTCTCGTGAGAGGTGAGACGGTTCCCGGAGTTTCCGTGTCCGTGAATGGTCGCGATGCGGCCGTTGATCAGAATGGAGCGTTCCAATTGGAGCTGGATGTTCGTCGAGGTACGACGATTCTTACGATTATCGCCAAGCGACGGCGCGGGAAGGAGACGGAGGTCATTCGGCGCGTGTCATTTGAGCAGGCGCTCACGGATACGGAAGCGGGAAATGCGTTCGCCTCCTCTTCGCTACCGATCGTGGCGACGTCTACGGAAGGCGTGGCATCCTCCTCTCCGGCGTCGTCGGAATAGATACGAAGAAAGAACGATATCGACACCCTGTGGGCTCGGATATGGGTTTAAGTAATTAGGCCTTAAGGGGAATTTTCCCTTCGTTCCTTAAAGGTCTAACCCCCGGGATCGTAAAAACCCCGTCGCACAGGATGCGACGAGGTTTTCTTTCGTGCGGAGTGGGCTGCAACAGGCGGCCATGTCGAGAGTGGGTGTCTCAATCGACGGGAGGAGAGAGAGCCCCGATTTTCATCGGGACGGGCCGTCAAATAAGATCCCCGAGTGACGTACCACCTGCCGCAGCCCGCTCCGAGCGAATATTTCGCTGACCAAAGATTCCGATGCTCAGAAGCTTTGGTTAGCCGCCCTACGACGCACGAGTATCGTACGAAGAGAGCGGAGAGATATGAAGATCGCGTTTTCGCGAATTATCTGTTCATCTTTCGAAGGAGTTCGGCCGAGAAGTAGAGTTCTGGACGCGAACGACGTTCGCGAGCGCGTGATCGGTGCCAGATGCTAAAGATGATGGTTCCGATCAAGACAATGGGAAAGAAGAAGAAAAACGAGTCGTGGAACATGTTTTCGTTGCCCTCCGGAATGTACATTATACGTCTCGATGCGCCCGAGTCAATTGCCCTATGTGGATGACGCCTCCTCCTCAGTGATCGCGTAGAACGCGACACATCGCGTAGAAACGCGACACGGTCGCATTTTGTGCGATCAGCGCGGAAGAGGCGGGGAGGCAGGTGAAAAGCTGTCCCTACGGCCTCCCAAGTATTGATTCGTATCACCGAACCCATCGCGTTAAACGCGACCATGTCACGTTTTACGTGACGTGTCACGTTTTACGTGAAGATTCGTGGTGGCGAATCGTTCTCTCCTCAGAATAAAAGTTCTAGTGGCCGTCCCCTAAAACGGGACAGCCGAAATATCCGCGCGTGTAAAACCCGTAGATATTTCGGCCGCGATCACTTTTGGATGATCGAGCCGGATGTGGAAGGAGCGTGATAGGTCGTGTCTCTCGAAAGAGCCGATCTCTTTGATCGTCATGATTGATAACGGTCAGAGAGAGCGCGGGACAGCGGTAGGGATTTCCTACGGGCCGTCCCGCACGATGAGAAAGGAATCAGGAGGCTAGAGCTCGCCGATCGTCTGCAGGATGTTTTCGATGGCGTCTGTCTGTCGGTACTGCTCCACGGACGCCAGAATACCGATCAGGGTATTGCGCTCGATGACGAGAATAACCCATTGCTCCCTGTCTCGCCTTACTCGAGTCCTTGCTCCCACGAGTCCCGTTCGGACATTGAGATTGAGGTACTCGGCGGGATCATTCGCCGGTTGGAGCTCTCCCGTTGGCGGAAAGCAGGCGTAGAAATCGCCATCGTACACGGCATTCCCCCCATTAGAGGGATCAAGAGCCCGCAGGATCGTCTCTATGCCGATGAAGATCCGCTGCCCGCTCTGCTCCCTCACGGCCTCACCCAAGGGTTCAAGGCACACGAGCTCTGCGGACCCGCTTCCTCCCGAGATGAGTTGGACGAGTGAATCCACGTCGTACTCTCTTAGTTCGAGTTTGTTTTTCAGGAGAAATTGGTTAACGGAAATTGAGATGATGTTTAGATCTCTCGACGCGGCCTCGACGATTTCATGCCGTTTTTTTTGCAAACGCATGACTTTTTTGAGCATACTTTCAATTGAAGAGTCGCTTTCTCCGTAGACTTCGTATCTCAGAAGTCCCTGGACCTGCCGAAGCTCATCAAATAGCGCATTTTTCCACTGCTTGATTCTTGAGGGGGTGCTCAACTGGTCTTTTGTGATCGCCTGAACCCTCGATCCACTCGCTTGTGCGCTGCCGACGCTCAGGTCAATCGCATTGAATACCAAATCAGCCGCCTCTTGAATTTGGGCGTTGATCCGTTCGAGCTCTATACAGAAATCTCCATCCCGGGCATTTGTCTCGAGGATCGTTTTGAATTGGTTTCGCCTCGTTTCACTAGGCACACTAAAGCTTACGCCCCAATTGCGATCGAGTGCGATTCCTTCCTCGGCGTGCTTCGGATCCAGTTTGACGTGCAGTTCCGCTCGGGCATGTCCGACAGGATCTCCGT
>CAZWYJ010000049.1:0-9185 GCA_964638165.1 uncultured Gammaproteobacteria bacterium
TGATCGGTATTTTCGCGCTTTACTACGCCTTCTTCACCTCGTCCAAAAAGGCCCGCTGGGGCATCCTTGGGGGCGCCGGGGCATTCTTCGCACTCTATCTGCTCGCGTACATGTTTCGGGCGGCTCCGATCATCGCCACAAACCCGATCCTCTCGCGTTTGACGAACCTGCAGGCGTCCACGGCCACGCGTCTCATTGCATGGGATATCGCATGGGACGGGTTCGTGGAGCGTCCGCTCACGGGCTGGGGGTTTGATGCGTTTCACGTTCTCTTTAATCTCAAGTACAACCCGACCTCCCTCGAATACAGTTACTATGAAACGTGGTTTGATCGTTCGCATAATACGGTCATGGACACCATCGCCATGACGGGCATTTTCGGACTGATTACATATATTGGCATTTTCGTTTCGATTTTCGTCCTCGTGTGGCGAGCGCGTGTAAAAGGATGGATTGACCTCCCGATCGCGGCGATTTTAACCGCGCTTCCGATCGGATATTTCTTGCAGAATCTGTTCGTCTTCGATCATCCCGCGGCCTTCTCCATGAGCTATCTTCTGTTTGCGTTCGTGATTGTGGCAACGCGTCCGGCTTTCGTTGGCGCGAAGGAAGAAGGCGTTGCATCGGATCGTTCGGCGACTCCTCCAAAGTCTCATGCTGCGCCATGGGCGGCTTTTTCCATTCTGCAGATCATTTTCCTTCTTGTCGTATGGAATTGCTCGGTTCAGCCTTTTCAGGCATCCCGTCTCGCGATTCAGGCGAATAATTATCTGAGTGCGGGACAGCTGGATATCGGACTCAAACTCATGAAGCAGGCGAATGAGACCTCGAGTCTCTATGATGGCGAAACGTCATTCCTCATGACGCGCGATATCATTACGCTTATTGAAAACGGTTCTCTGACCAAGGATCCGAATTGGCGCGAGAAAACGGATTTTGCCATTCAATTGAATGAGCAGTATCTCGCGAAGCATCCGAATGATACGAATTCCATTTTTATCTACGCTCGATTCATGCAGACGCTTTTCCCGCTTTTGCCTCAGGATCAAGCGCCGGCCGTGATCGCAAAAGCCGAGGAGCTGTATCTCCGTGCCATTAAGACGTCTCCGAAGCGTCAGCAGTTGCACTTCGGCCTCGCGCGACTCTACGCGCAAGTCGGGCAACTCGAAAAGGCGCAGATTGAATTGAAACGGGCTGTTGATGATAATCCAAATATCGGCGAGAGCTGGTGGTATTACGGATCGCTTACGTGGCTGGACATGCAACAGGAGGACGAGGGGACGAAAGCGATTTTGCAGGCCGTAAAGGCCAAGTCGAAACCTCCTGTTTCGACGGTTCAGGCATTGACGCAGGTTGCGCGGGCCGCGCGGATTCAAAAGGACGAGGAGGTTCTGCGATGGGTCATGGAGCGCTTGCAGGCTCCGGATATTACCGGGGGAACCCCGTCATTCTACGTGGATATCGCTCGTTCCATGGAGGGTGCGGGTCTTATAGAGGAACGCGATAAAATTCTTCGTGCCTTGCTTCAGGCTGATCCTTCAATCGCTCCGCAGTTCGCAGCGCTTCACGAAGGCAGGGTGCAGACGATTGATGAATCTCTTGCGCTCGCGCCAATTCCGACATCTACGAAACCTGCTCTGCGGACGACATCCACGGGTGATGTGCCGACCGCGTCTTCATCCGCGGGCGCCGCAACCGAGCCGACGGCCGTGATGGCATCGGCGTCCACGCCGATCCCGGCAAGCTCAGGAGGCGGTCCGAGGAGGTAGGGGTTCCGAACCCACCCCTATCGCGTAGAACGGAACCCGCCCCCTGACCCCTCCCTTCTCATCCCCACCCACCCCTAACCCCTC
This sequence comes from uncultured Gammaproteobacteria bacterium, assembly GCA_964638165.1. GTDB lineage: Bacteria > Patescibacteriota > Patescibacteriia > 2-12-FULL-60-25 > 2-12-FULL-60-25 > 2-12-FULL-60-25. The sequence goes on from CAZWYJ010000049.1 coordinate 1,854, forward strand.
CCTGTTTCACAGGGAGGGGTTAGGGGTGGGTTGCCTTTCATAGCAAGCTCCCTTCCCTTTCAAGGGAAGGGCTGGGGATGGGTGGGGATTAATACCTCAAACGTATCATCCCACATCTGCTCTTCGCGAAAGCGAATGGCGACTTCTGCGCGGGCGCGCGTCCCGGCTTCTATTGCCCAGTCCGGATGTTCGAGAGCGGAGCTGATGGCTTTTGCGAGCTTTTCAGGTTGCTTTGGCGGAATGACCCACCCGCTTTCCGAGAGCATCCATTTGCAGGCGCCGACATCCGTGGCAATGCACGGGAGTCCTGCTGCCATGGCCTCGAGAACGGTCCACGGCATGCCTTCTTTGGCAGAGGGGAGGACGAAGAGGTCCGCGCCTTTGAGAAGACGTGAGGCGTCTTGATATGTCCCCGGGAGCGAGACGATGGATTCAAGGTCGAGCTCGGCTCGTCGCTGTTCAATCTCCGGGCGCAGCTGTCCGTCTCCGAGAATGAGAACGCGAATCTCCGGGTGCGATGTTATCACGATCGCGATCGCGTCCATGTATCGCACGAGATCTTTGGTTGCGTAGAAATTGGCGATCGTGAGAAGTAGGGGCATGCCGGTGGCGTGCTCATGCGCGCCTTCCGTTGGGGCGACGCCCCGCGTCGCCCCCTCAGCGATGTCTCGCATCGCCTCAGGGACGACGCGGGGCGTCGCCCGCACGGGATCTTTCCCCCAGAGATCGTCCAGGGTCGCGCGAGCTTCGTCGCGGGGGAGGAGGTGCGCGTCAAATGAGGCGAGATCAAGCGCATTGGGAATCATCACCACGCGTTTTTTCGGCTTGATGTGGTTTTCGTCGGCACGCGCTCGGTCGTCCGGGTGGAGGGTAATAATGACGTCTTTGAATCGCGCGGTGAGCCGTTCGCTCCAGATGCGGAGTTTTTTTTGCATTTTCGATACCGGATCCAAAAAAGACCATCCGCCGATGCGGTACACGATGTGCGGAACCTGCGCCAATTTACCCGCAATGGATCCCACCATGCCGGCTTTTGAGCTGTGGAGGTATACCGTATCCGGTTTCCAGGAACGGAAAATTTCGAGGAGTTCACGGATAGCCTTCATGTCTTTGAGCGGGCGTATTTCGCGCTCCATCTGTTCGAGCTTTTGATATGGAATCCCGGCTTTTTCGCAGGCGTCCTTCAACTCTCCATCGCCACCAGCAATGATGAGGACGTCGTGTCCTCGTCGCATCGCCTCTATGCCGGCTCGGACGCAATAGGATTGCACACCGCCCCATTCGGACTGGGTGATGACGAAAAGAATGCGAAACTTGGCGTTTTTCATGCTAGGAGGTAGAGTAGAGGAACCTGTCTCGATTGGCAATAAGAGGGGGCGCATTTCGTAGTTCGTGTTTCGCATTTCGGGTGGCAAGAGACGTGCATGTCGCACGAATAACAGGAAGCGATCCGAAATACGAACTACGACCTACGAACTACGAAATCTCCCTACACCCTAATACCCTAAAACCCTAACCCCCTCTACCATGTGCGGCATCGCCGGTATCGTCTCGAAGAACGGCACTCCTCCTCAAGAGGAGGTTGTTCAGCGCATGACGGATGCGATCGCGCACCGTGGACCTGATGGATCGGGCGTATGGATGGATGTTGGCATCGGCCTCGGGCATCGGCGTTTGGCGATCATTGATCTCACGGATCGCGCATCGCAGCCCATGCATTCGTCTGATGGGCGTTTCGTCATGACGTACAACGGGGAGATTTATAATTATATCGAGCTGCGGGAACTTTGCGAACAGAAGGGGTCGTCTTTTCGGACAACGTCGGATACGGAGGTTGCCTTGGAAATGTTTCGGCATTTTGGAGCGGAGTGCGTCAAGCAATTCCGTGGCATGTTCGCGTTTGCGGTCTGGGATCGCGATGCGCGGACGCTCTTTTTTGCTCGAGACCGCGCCGGGAAGAAGCCATTTTTTTATCGAACGTTGAAAGATGGTTCGTTCGCATTCGCGTCGGAGATATGCGCACTACGTGATCTTGAGCCCGTGACGATTGATGAGCGGGCGATACGGCTCTTCTTCGGTCTTCAGTATGTTCCATCTCCACACACGGGTTTCGAGGAAATTTTCGGTCTTCCGGCCGGTTCCTGCGGGTGGATTGAGCGCGGATCGCTTCGCCTCGCCTCCTACCATGATTGGAGCGAGGTTCCCGTTATTCCTCGACAGGACGTGATTCAGGATCTTCGCACGATTCTCGATGAGTCGGTCCGCATTCGTCTTCGTTCGGACGTGACGGTCGGGGCATTTCTTTCCGGTGGTATTGATTCCACGGCGGTTGTCGCTATTGCTCAAAAGCATCTGGAACATCGCATGCGGACGTTTACCATGGGATTCCCGTCCATTCGGATGGATGAACGAAAGGAGGCTCGAAAGACGGCCGAATATTTCGGAACGGATCATCAGGAATTTGAGGCGCGTCCGGAGGATCTCATTCGTCTCACGGAGTCTGTTATCGGCCTCTACGGCGGTCCGTACGCGGATTCATCGGCACTCCCGGTCATGCTTTTGGCGCGCGACGTCGCCCGCGAGGTCAAAGTGGTGCTCGTTGGTGACGGAGGTGATGAGCTGTTCGGCGGATATCGGCGATATCGGGCATTTCAGACCGCCAAGCACCTCTCTCATATTCCCGGATCCGCGTCGGTTCTCCCTCTGCTCCTACGCGCCACGGGAGCGATTCGTCATGATCCGCGGTATGCGCGCATGGGTGAAACGGTTAAGGCAACCTGTTCGGATGCGAATCGGGCGTACGGCGAGCTGTTCTGTGGCTCGTACTTCGGCACGAGGGATGCGGAGCGCGTATTGCAGCCGGATTTTTTGGAGCGCCAGCGCCATGCGGATCCGGTCGGGTACGTCTGCGATCGGATGGGAAAGGAAGGACATCCGATCGTTCGCGCCATGCGGTTCGATCTGGAGTCATACCTCGCGGATGATTTGAATCCGAAGATGGATCGCGCGACCATGACGTACGGCCTTGAGGCACGGGTTCCATTGCTCGACCAGAGGCTCGTGGCGTATGCCTTGCACCTCCCGATCGAAGATCGCTTGCGGTACGGGCAGGGGAAGGTTGCCTTGAAGCGCGCCCTGAAAGGGTTGGTACCGGATGAGGTCTTGAATCGTCCCAAGCGCGGATTTCAGGTTCCGCTCGCGGAGTGGTTTCGTTCGGAGCTCGCTTTGTATTGGAAGGATCGTTGTCTTGATCCGTCCGGGTCGCTCCATCGGTACGTAAAGCCCGAAGAGGCGAATCGGCTTTTCGACGAGAATATGCGAGGCGCGGATCACGGGAACCGGTTATGGATGTTGCTCGCTTTGGCGGTATGGCTGGAACAGGTGAAAAATAACAAATCACAAATGACAAATTCCAAATAACAAATAACAAACCTACAAAATTTTATGATACTATGTCGGAGGTAAAACGAGATCTTGAAGAACGGACGTTTCAGCGTTTTGGTATTTGGGTTTTGGGTTTTGGAATTTAATGCCTATGTCAACGGGTATTCCGAAGTCTTTTCTTGTCACGGGTGGTGCTGGATTCATCGGTTCGCATCTGTGCGATCGCTTGATTCGCGATGGTCATGACGTGACATGTCTGGATAACTTATTTACGGGCGCGAAAGCGAATATCGAGCATCTTTTGGCGCATGAGCGTTTTCATTTTATTGAGGGCGACGTCCAACGGCCATTCGATGGGGCGTATGATCGTATTTTTAACCTCGCTTGCCCCGCATCGCCTCCGCACTATCAGCACGATCCGGTGGAAACGGTTCGCACGAACGTGCTCGGCATGATCAATTGTCTCGATCTCGCCAGAAAGACCGGTGCGAGGGTTCTGCAGGCCTCGACATCGGAGATCTACGGCGATCCTCTCGTGCATCCGCAGGATGAGTCCTACTGGGGGAATGTTGATCCGCTTTCGCGTCGCGCTTGCTATGACGAGGGAAAACGTTGCGCGGAGACGCTCTGTTTTGACTACCATCGCGAGCATGGCGTGGATATCCGCGTGATCCGCATTTTTAATACCTATGGTCCGCGCATGGCAAAGAACGACGGGCGCGTTGTTTCCAACTTTATCCTCCAGGCCCTTCGTGGCGAGTCAATCACGATCTATGGCGATGGGAGCTATACGCGGAGCTTTCAGTATGCGGATGATCTCATAGAGGGCATGGTACGCATGATGGATCATGATTCTTTTACGGGGCCGGTGAATGTCGGCAATCCCGGAGAGTTCACGATCAAGGAACTCGCGGAGCTCGTGATTGAGCTCACGGGTTCTTCCTCGGACATTTCTTATCTTCCGGCGGTTGCCGGTGATCCGAAGCAGCGCAAGCCGGCCATTGCCCTTGCAAAGGAAAAATTGGATTGGGAGCCAAAGGTCTCTTTGCGCGATGGCTTGGGAAAGACAATCGAATATTTTCGCGGGAAGGTTTGAGTGCCTCTCATCTTGCCAAAACCTCCCAAATCCGCTATTTTCAATCCATGAAACAGCGGGTTTTGATTTTTGCAACGACCTATTTCCCGCTTGTCGGCGGGGCAGAAGTTGCGGTGCGGGAAGTGACGGATCGGCTTCCGGATTTTGATTTTGATTTGATCTGCGCGCGCGTGCGTCCGGGTCTCGCGTCCAAGGAGAAAATTGGAAATGTCATGGTTCACCGCGTCGGCTTCGGCGTGTCGCTCGACAAGTATCTCCTCCCGATCCTCGGTCCGATAAAAGCGTTTTTTTTAGACCGCGCCCCGATCATTTGGTCACTGATGGCGAGTTATGGGGGGTTCGCGGCACTTGCGTACACGTGGCTTCGTCCGCGCGCCAAGATGCTCCTTACGCTTCAGGAAGGTGATCCGCTCGAGCATTATGCAAAACGCGTCGGTGTATTGAGATTTCTGCACGAAAAGATTTTTGCGCGCGCGGATGCCGTTCAGTCAATCAGCCGGTTTTTGGCGGATTGGGCGCGGAAGATGGGGTTCAAGGGAGAGCCGGTAGTGATCCCGAATGGTGTAGATGTAGAAAAATTTGGGCGTAGGGCGGAGCCTGTCCCGAGGCTTTTGCGAGGGATAGGGCGTAGGGAGTCATTGAGGAAATCATACGGCTTTTCGGATGATGATACGGTGCTCGTGACGACTTCGCGATTGTCGCTCAAGAATGGAGTTGATGATTTGATTCGATCGCTCGTCTCGCTCTCGCCCCATGTTAAATGCCTTATTGCCGGAGATGGAGAGGATGCGGAAAAGTTGCGCGTGCTTACGGAGAAGAAGGGGCTGGTGAACCGCGTGGTCTTTTTGGGATCGCGATCCCATGATGAGCTACCGGGTATTTTGCAGGCATCGGATATCTTCGTGCGCGCATCGCTCTCCGAAGGGCTCGGCAATTCGTTTTTGGAAGCCATGGCTACGGGCATTCCGATCATTGGCACGCCGGTGGGCGGGATTCCGGATTTTCTGACGGATGGCGAAACGGGCGTGTTCTGCCAGCCTCGCGATCCCGAGTCCGTTGCCGCTGCTGTCCGTCGGATTCAGGAGGAACCGGGATTGCGCGAGCGCCTGATCGCGAATGGTGAGCGCTTGGTGCGGGCGCAGTATGAATGGAATGGCATCGCGAATCGGATGCGAGAAATGCTTATGTCCCTTGCCGGGAGCCGCGTATGAGAGGGCTTGATTTCAAGGCTATGGGCTCGCGCATCCGAGAACATCGCTTGGGGATCGCTTTTGCGGTCTTTTTTGGGCTCTTGATGGCATTGCCGTACATGGTTTTCCCATGGCAGATCGGCGATGCGTACCACGGGATCGGACGCATCATCGCGGATGATACGCTTTTTTACCTCGCGCGCATCCGTGATGCCATGGACGGCTATCTCACTCTCGCGAATCCGTACCTCTGGGAGCATAAGGCGGGATTGCCGCATCAGCTCTTCTTCGTTGAAGGTGCTCTCGGTCTCTTCTACCGCGCTTTCCGTCTCGATATCCTTTCCGGCTTCATTCTGACGACGGGTATCGCGTCCGCTCTCGCGGCATTCCTCACGTATGTCATTGCCTATACGATTTCGCATTCGTCGAAACAGTCCGTTCTTTTGACGGCCTTCCTCTTTATCGGTCTTTTTCCGCTCGCATTCCTCCGCCCGATCGCGCCGCAGACGAATATGCTGTTCTGGCTGGCGCAAATATACGTTCTCCTCCTGTGCGTCACGAGGCCGATGACCGTACGTCTCATTGTCGCAAACGCGATGGCATTCGGTCTGCTTTTCTATGTCTATCCGTACTATTGGATGCATCTGGCGGTCGTGTACGTTTTTCTTATCGCATACCTATGGTTCGCGGACAGGGGGCGCGCGAAGCGCATCGGGCTTTCCGTTGTCGGCGGTTCGGTATTGGCGATCCCGTACCTCGTTTTGAATTTTTTGGAGGCGCGCTTGCCGGAATTCGCGGAAATCATCGCACGAATGGGAATGGTCGAGACGCACATGCCCGGGAGCCTCGATGTTCTGATGAGCGTAGGGATTTGCGTGATCGTCTTTGTTTTTCTTTTGAAGAAAGGCACTCGTCCTACCGCGGGGATGGCCTTTCTCGTCATCAGCGCCGTGAGCGTTGCGATCGCCACGAATCAGCAGGTAATTACCGGAAGGGATGCGTTCTTTTCCAGTCACTTCCGCGATCTCGGTTTTTTCTCCGTCGCTTTTGCGCTCTTGGCACTCGCCCCGTCTTTTTTTGCGCGGATGAAGCATCCTCGGCGGTATCTCATAGGCACGGCGTTAATTATGCTCTTTGTGATCGGCGGCGGAATGAAGGTTTATGCCGTGACGCTTTCTTCCGTTTCGGAGCAGAGCGTTCGGATGCAGGCATACGGTCCGGTGATTGATTGGCTGAACGCCCGCGTGTCAAAGGACGCGGTCGTCTACGCGAATGAAGAATTATCTAGAGTGATCCCCGTGTATACGTCCGCGAACGTTTTCTTTTCGAGTCAAATCAATCTCTCGCTCGTATCCGATGCTGAATCAATGCGCCGTTTCGTCTACAATAATTATTTCGCCTCTTTGACGCCGGAGATGATCGCGAAGAACGAACGGTCGGTCTTTACGCTGCGGTACATTGCCCAAGCGGGAAAGATGCGTCAGGGGAATAAACTGCGCCGTTTGCTCGGCTTGGATCCGATCCCGTTCGAGGTTCTTCCGGAGGAGCGCGTGCAGGACGCGATTCGTCAGGCGAATGAGATCCGTCAGAGTAGCGATGTGAGCGGAGCGTGGCGCGAATTTCGTGTGGACTATATCCTCTGGGACAGGGAGGCGAATCCGG
>CAZWYJ010000050.1:0-8684 GCA_964638165.1 uncultured Gammaproteobacteria bacterium
GCGAGACTCCTATTTGGTCAATGAAATTGGTGGCAGATTTTACTCATTACCCTTTACAATATTGGCGGCTCAAAACTCAACATTGAGCTAAGAGGAGTAGACCGTGCAAAAAATATTCACGTTAGCGGCCATATCCATCATCTGTACGTCCTGCGGTGCGTCGCCCGAGGATCAAAGAGAGATCAGCGACTTCGGTGATACCGAAAACACGACATCGGAAGTCGCGACCATCGTGCAACAGATCAGTTACGGCAATAATGATTGCTGGATCACGAACTGGGATGATTATTGGATTGATCCAAACAATCCAGGTAGCGGGGATCATGTCGTAGCTTGGTTTCACTGTTCCGATGCCTTCGCTACGGGATACTGGACAGTGACAACCGATCTTCCATGGACGGGGTATGAGCGTAACTGGATGGTATGGGATCTCGGCAGTGCCAACTACCAGGTCTTCATTGACGGCTGGTACTACTGGCCTCTCGTCTCATGGGGAGGATTCGAGCCCTGGGAGGCTATCTACACCACACATCTGTCGTAGTAAACAAACTCCGACACCACTTCTTTGGGCGAGCGTTGACAAAACGCTCGCTCACTTATATATTCAAACTGGTTAAAAGTGACTAGTAACCTCTATGAGATTGAAGATCAAAAAAACGTTATACGTGATTATCGCCACGCTAACTTTTGCAACAGTAATAATTTTCAGTTCTCAACTAGCAGACGTGCTCATAAAAAATCCCGGCGCATCAAAATACCTCATTGGCAGCATTGGCGTTTTAGGCACATTCTCTGCTGTTTGCGTAATAGCGTATTACATGGCCACTCGTAAAACGACCAAGACCCCTGCTTGGACCCGTGTTGCGCTGTACTCATTTATAGGGTTAACTTTATTCGGGCTGTACCGTTTCTTGATCTAGCGTTCATAAAAATTTGAGGCATATCTAATCACGCATTGCATCTACTAACTGCAATAAATTCGTAATCACCCTATCAATAACTCCCTTGGGCGGATTTTTGCGTTCAGATATTCGATACCAAACCGTTTGCATTCCAATGGATTTTGCCGGCATCAAGCCTCGTTCGACATTATCATCAACGAGAATCGACTCTTCGGCCTTCGCGCCGACTCGAGCCAGAATATCGCGGAAGAACGCGATGTCCGGTTTTTGATATTTCACTTCTCCGGAAACGGTTTTATCAAAGAAAAGTGGCAAAATTCCCGCTTTGATGAATTTCTTTTTCACTTTTTGCGGCTGATTCGCCATGATGCCGAGATGAAATTTCTGTGAGAGATTCTCCAAGACCGCGCGCGCTTCTGGACGAACCTCTTGGAGATCTGACGCATGTTCCATCTCATCTTTACAATCCTCCATTTCCTTGATTGCCTTCTTGTTCATCGACGTATCTGGGAGCAGTAAACGGATCACGTTCGCGGCAAGATTACCGGATCGCCGACTCGCCTCCGGCCACACTCGCACGATGTCTTCGATCGCCACCCGATCATCTCGTTCACGCACGATGCGTAAAATCGTCTTCAGCTTCCATTCCTGAAGAGGAGTCTCGTCAAGCAAGACGCCGCCAATATCAAAGAAAATCCATTTCATCGTCATAGACAGAAAAAGCATATACCGTTTGGATGAAACGACAAAGTCGCCCATCCTTTCTCCCCTTTCTTTCGGCCGAAAAAACCGCTACACTTGAACCATGTTCGAGAAACGCTTCTTCCCGCAAGCACATGAGACGGCGGGGGCGGAATACGCACGAACGGTCAATTCGTTCGCGCGCGATTTTATCTACAATGACATTCCTGCAGAAATTATCGAACAGCGGATCAATGACGCCCGGCAGGATCCGGAGATCGGGCGCATCGAGCAGGAACGGCATGAGCTCGGTTCCCTCCTCCACCTCGTGAGAGGCATTGAGTTGCATGAACAAGCGAACCTCTATCATGGCGGAGCATGGCAAGCCGCACTCATTCGCCAGCCCGCGCATCCGGAACGCGAACCAAAACCCTCGGAAACGCTGACGCGCGAAGAGGTGGCAGACGAATTCGCCGCATTTCCATTCCGCGAGCAGACAGTTGAAGCGGAGCGAAAAGCCATCGGCCACTACGAAACCCTCTTGAAGCTCAATGCGGATCCGAGGATCGAATTGAGCCGAAACATCTCCCTCCAGCGCGCGGATATCGAAGTTCTCATCAATGATCTCCGAAATCGGCTCGCGGAACGGATCCTTGATGAGGGAGAACGGAAGGAAAAACTTGCGGAGTTGGATCGCGAACTCAAAGTGATCATCGACAGCCTGACGGAAGACGACTGGGGCAAACGACTGGAGCTTGAAGAGATTTACTTGCTTCGACGGCTCATCCATACCGCTGATACCGGACACCTCGCGTCCGTGAATCATGGGACGCCACGGGAAGACTTGCGTCCGGATCGTGGTTCCATAGACATTGAGGTGACGGCTGCCGGGGATCGAATCGGTTTTCAACTCAAGACCCTCAAACGCGGAGTCAGCAAGACCACACGCGAACGACAGGAATCCGTCCTCAAGAAAGCCGAACAGAATATCCAAGGCCTCTCAACGAACCTCGTTGTTTTGGAGGCTGAATCCGTCGACAGTGCATACAACTCTGCCGTGCGCCGTTCCGCCACCGCCTCCGTAAAACGGAACGAAGCCTTTGAAACACTCCAGCCTCTCATCGAATCTCTCGAAGAAGCGAATGAGGGAGGAGCGAATACTTCACTCACCTCTGAACGGCATCGCCTCCTCACGCTTCTCGGGCTCACGGAGGAAGATCTTATCGCAGAACAGGAAGCTTTCCGGGCGAAAGAAGCGCACGCGAGACAGCTCGGGGCGGAACACAGGACAAGAGAAAGGGAGCGGGCCCGGGCAGCGGAAAAATTGGAGACAGTGAAAAAAGCGGAGGAGGAGGCTGCGAAACAAGAGAGGCTTGCGGCTATTCAAAAACGAATTCAAGAACAGGAAGAGGCTGCGCGCATTGCATTTGAAGAATTACAAGCCACGCAAAAGGCCGTTGAAGAAAACACCGCGAGCCGAAGAGGACGAAAAGCCGAAGACCGCGAAGCGCTCGCCGCCATCGTGGCAGAGCGTAAGGCGACCGAGGAGGCGGAGAGACAAAAGGAGGAGAAGAGAAAGACGGCAAAAGCCCGCAAAGCAGAGAAAGAGCAAGGCTGGCCCCCGCCTTCGCTCGTCAGCCTCGTAACGCGCGAGACGCTCCAGCGATTTGAGTTCCTGCCGAAAGAGTGGAAGAGTAATCCGAAAGAACTCATGGAGGCGAAAAAACAATTCATCCAATTGTTCGTAAAGCCAAGAGGAAAAAAGACTCCGGCAGAAACAGACAAGCCGAGCCCGTTCTTCGCGGAGCTCTTCCCGACCAAAGCAAGCTTTGAGACACCGACCGAGGAAGATCTCGAACACATTCGTGGATACCTTGAGCAATCGCGAGCGGCATAGTGCAGAAAAAAAATTCGAGCGGCCTTCCGAATGAGGAAGACCGCTCTTTGAGATGCCGACAGCATGACTATCGCCTACCCATCGGACGCCGACGATCCAGTGGGACTCGCTCCTCATCCGGAACCGGCAATCCCGCTTCCTCATACGCCCGTCGCTCATCCACGAACACGTCTAGGCGCCTGGCAACGACATCGAGGACGTAGAGTGCGCCATCGTCGTCACCGAGACGAACGACGCGTTGGCCATCTTCGCTACGTAGCGCAATCAATAGCGCGGATGCGCACGATGGCGCATGATCAGACTCGGTAAAAGGTTCGGCCAATGGATTTGGCTTGAACTCTCTCGCATTCATCAATGCCTCCTCGAGAGCATAGTGAGCCATGAAAAGACAACTTTGTAAAGGATAGATGTCACTCATTGTCTTTTTCACCGATGAACTCTATCATTTCTTTATGCAAAATGACTCTGAAGCCATCCAAAAGGCCAATCAAGAATCCGCTCAAGGCGCGAACCTTTCTGATGATGCCTTTGAGCAGATCGTGAAAGAGACCGAAGACTCATTAGCCATCCCCGCTCAAAAACGACAGCCGCAGATCCTCCTCTGCCCCGTCGGACTCATTGGCTCAGGAAAAACAACTGTCATCACGCCGCTCAGCGAGCGCTTGCACCTCATTCGCATTTCCGGAGACGAAATACGCAAACGACTTGCCTCAAAAGGGTATAACTACCTTCGAATCCTCGAGATCGCCGCGCATGTTGTCAAAAAATATCTTCGTCTCGGATATAGTATCGCGGTCGACTCTGACTGCGCAGGCGCCGGAAGAGACATGATCCAGCAAACCGCCAAAAAATATCCAGCCATCAAAATCATCTGGATACACATCCACGCTCCGGAATCATGTATCATGGAAAGACTTCGCGTCCGACACCCGTCATCAAACGATGCGGAAAGGATGATTGCAAGCTACGAGCGCCGAAAGCCCTTGCATGAAAACCTAGATTTTCCTTTCCTCTATATTTTTGATACATCCCGAGATGATATCCTAAAGCAAATCGATGAAGCCGTAGGATTGATTGAGACTATCCAATGACAAAAGTGCCCTTCATCTTATCAGTATCTGCCATATTTTTTTGAATAAATTTTCGAATCGCCATCACAACCTCATCGCGAAGATCCGCGGGGCTTTGTGCGATCCATACAGCAAAACGATAAAGTCCATTCGGCTCCGTTACGAGCCATTTTTTATTCAGGTGAAGAAAAATGAGAAGCGATGTTACGGCAATACGCTTATTCCCATTCTGAAACGGATGGTTTTTAATCAAGAGGTAAAATAAAACAGCCGCCTTTTCTTCAAGGCCTTTGTAAAGAAATTTTTTATTGAACTTCTGAAAAGGCGTATTAATGCAAGATTCCAAAACATTCGGATAGCGTGTTTCAAAATCCGGGATAGGCTCTCCCCATTCCATCATCCTCCTCGCGAGCGAGTGCGCGACGTACTGAATAGCCTGGAGATCTAAAGAGATGATCTGGTGCGACATATCACTCCTTTCCAAGCAGCTTTAATGTCTCGCCATATTCTTTCACCACTTTGGCAACCCCTCTATCAATCTCCGCTTTCCCCTTTTCCGTAAGACCTTTCAGCGCACGTCCTCCGACCTCTTCGACAGGAATCAAAAATCGACCATACATTCTTTCCACGTGGATCTGACCCTTTTGAATTTTCTTGTACACGGCCGCCCGCGTCATACCAAGAGCTTTCGCCGTCTCAATAACCGTTAAATATTGCTTGTCTTTGGCCATATATTTCATCGAAATGTATACCTTATGATCATAAGTATACACTTGTATACCATTATGTCAATGGTATGCATGCCGATCACTTCCCCAAAATATACTGCACTCTCCCCACTTCTCCGGTTTCGAGGCGAACCTTGATGCCACGCGGATGAACCGGGATGCTCGTCAAAATATCCTTCACGAAGCCTTGCGTGCCTTTGCCTGTTTTCTGATCCTCCTTCAAAACAATCACGACCGCAAGGCCGGGATGAATGTCTCTGCGAACGGTTCCGTCTGGCATAATATAAGGACTAAAAACAAACTGGGAGGCGCTCAATCACCGGTTCCATCAGAAACTGCAAACGCCTAGCGCTGTGGGAGATATTTCTCTTCGTAGAACTGCGGCAGTTGGCATTGAACGAAGCTAACGCAGTCATTTGGCACCTTGATCTCCATGGTATTGATACATCGAATCATCTCTATCGGCCACGTGGTGCATTCTTCCATACATGTACTGTAGGCATCTTCCAAATCAGCCGGAGTGACGTCCTCGGTATAAGCAGCGCACGCCTTATACCTCTGACAGGCATCGCTACACTTGTCGGAAATCACTTTTTTCACCGGTGCCGTTTCCTCTTCCTGACATAATGCTCTTAATGCCTGCAAAATGTCGTTTATTTTTCGCTCACTGTCCTCCATCTGAAAAATCGGCTCATTCGGATCAATGATATTCATCTCGTCTATCTCCGGCAGAGGTGGAACATCCGGCAGGAGATCCGGTACTTGCGAGCCCGGCACTTCCTCAATCCTGATGTTTTCAGGATTGATTTCTGGCAGAGGCGGGACATTCGGCGTAAGTTCGGGGACTTCAGACCCGGGGCGACCCGTATTTATTTCCGGCATCTCGGGAATAAACTCGATCGAGTCCGCGCCTATATCCGGCAGAGGTGGAACATCCGGCAGGAGATCCGGCACTTGCGAGCCCGGCACTTCCTCAATCCTGATGTTTTCAGGATTGATTTCTGGCAGAGGTGGGACATCCGAAGTGAGCTCAGGGACCTCAGACCCGGGGCGATCTGGTGAATTTTCCGGGATGAGATCTTCCGGCTCCACGTCCGGCAATGGGGGTACGCTGTCCAACCAGCTCTGTTTTCGATCAGCCAAATCCGCCAATCGTTTTTCCATGGCGAGAATCTGATTATCTCTATCTTTTTTATTATCACATTTTCCACCCATGGACGCTTGCAGTCTCTCAACTTCCGCGAGTAAATCCTTGTAATCAGACGCGATCTCTTCCGGACTATCTATCTTCTCTTGTTTTGAATCCAAAAGTCGATCAGCAAAAAAATAGCCACTCGCGCCCAAGATAATCACGGACACGGCGCCGAAGATAATTTTTTGTATGGTGTTCATATCATTCGCTTCAGGCCAAGCTTACAGCAAGATAGCCATTTGACCAATATGTGACGTTGGGCGACGACCTTTGGATGAAAAGTTCAAAAAGACAAAACGAAAATGCTCCGCGTGACGACTGTAGAATTCAGTCGTCACGCGGAGCACGAGAGACGCGCCTCTGCCCTCGCATCCGCACCGGATCAGGGCATTATTCCGCCGCATCTTCGCCGATGCCACCACCCTCCGCATCGTGGACGTGCTCAGAATCCTCGTTCACGGCTTCCGAATCGAGATCCTCCTCGGTGGCCGTAACATCGTCGTCCGAATTGTCAGCGAGCAGCGTGGGTTCGGCGGCGAGGTAAAGAGGCGTGGTAAAGTCAGCGTTCATCGTCGCACCAACATTGCCGGTGAAAACCGCGAACGTTCGATGAGCCTGCTCAACACCCTCATCTTCGGGCGCCGACACCAAAACCGTATGAAAGCCCGGGAGCGGCTTGAATCTACATGGTGTTTTGCAGACCTCCTTGCCGTCGATCAGGACGGAAAATCCCCGACGGGTATACCCATCGACCGACGACGTGACTCTGATCTCTCCGAAGAAGTACCAGATGGCCACGGTGGCCAAGGCGCTAAGAACGACAAACCAGATCGCACTCTTGAGAAAACGCATGATTCCTCGCTTTGCTAGAGTTTTTTGGACGGTACGACGAACGAGTAAAAATACACCATTCTGGCTATTTTGTCAAGTCTACTTGGACTCCGAACGGAGATCTTTACGTTTTTCCGAGTACAGACACCAAAAAGATGCCACAAAGGCGCGCTCTGATACAAAAGCATCTACTCTATCCCGAGAATTCAAAAAATACCTCTGTATTGGACATTCTGAAAAACTTCCGGACCAACCTCTTTAGGAAGGTTAAATACGTACTGTTCACTCGAACCCGGGACCAGTCGCCAACCTCGTCGCGCATAAAATCCATTGGCGAGAGATTCCGAATCAATCGCATTAACTAAAAATCCGGCCTTTCCCTTCCGCTTCAACATCCGCTCAATGCACGAACCGATAACAATCTCTTCCTCGAAAAGGCATGCCCTGATCCGGATTTGAGATAGCCCTCAAAATCTTCAGCAAGCTTCTTCGTCGGAAATGCAGCAAACCACTTTAATCTCCACGGTCGAAATTTCGCTGTATGCAGAGAGCCACCTTCATTGTGAATGCGGATTCTCTTTTTGAGATCTGATGTGGAGCCGAAGTAGTATCGGCCATCAACGTGACTCTGAATGATATAGGCATAGTGCATACCTTCTTATTCAGTCCCATAAATATACTCTTGAAGTCAAGAAGAAAACTTTTGCTAAACAAAGCCCCCCGTCGCTCGCCTTGCGGAGAGCTATGGGGGGGCACCCCCCCCTGCGCTTAAGCATCTTTCAAGACTTAAGTATAAGGGGACTGGTCCCCCAGAGCTAGGCGTTAGCCTAGCGACGGGGGATGGGGTGGGTTAGTAGACGATTTTAGAACTTTGGATTGGTCAGGTGTGGCTGATAGTCTAACAAAGTCAAAGATCATCCAAGCAGTAACTCACTCCTAATTTATTAGTCAGTTCTCGCGCCCCAAGTGCCATCTTTTCGACACTGCATGATGATGATTTTAAAATGCTCGAAGCGAGGAATTTGAGGACTTTCCAAAAAAGAACAGGGTTCAGGATACTCTCGACGCACTCGACTCTCCTGAAGTAGTGCCGCAGTTTCGATAGCACCAATCATTACAACCACCAATAGCGCAGCGATGCCAAGTTTCGTGCTCCATCCATGGACGTTGAGCACGTGTAAAGTAAAATATAATAGAGAAAGTGAGGCGATAAAATATATGGATACCAAAGGAAAATCGAGACCAACACGCGTAAAGCGAATCCAAATATAATAAAACACGAGAGCCACTATCTCAAGGGCGATTATGATAATTTTTTTGTACATATATAAGGCTCTAGACTAGCAGACCGCATGATAAAATGCGATTATGCTTGTCAGTACA
>CAZWYJ010000051.1:0-8310 GCA_964638165.1 uncultured Gammaproteobacteria bacterium
AGGTCCTGACAGTACTTGACTGCGACCTTCGGAGGAGGCTTCGGAGACGACGTCCCCTTGGGGAAACACTTCGGATCCTTGGCCTTCACCTCTTCCGGGGTGCAGCGCACCCCGTGGCACTGCTCGTACTCCTTGGAGTACATTTCCGCGTACTCCGCGGAGGTGGCATTCGCGACCCCCTCGCGCTCGAGGCACGAGGAGAGATCTGCATTGCAGTCGGTCGCGGCCTTGGCGATCGCGTCGGCACGACCCTCGCAGGTCGTTGCCGCGGCGTAGGCCGCGGCGGCCTCGGGGTTGCGGAAGAAGACGTCCCGGTACTTGCCCGGGATGGCAACGGTTCCGCCATCCTCGGCGCGAACCGGCGCGACCGACGCCATGAAGGCGACGATCAAGAGGACGAGACTCCAAACGGTGTTGATGCTCTTCATGACAGCGCTCCAATCCCCCTTTCGCGGGGTGTGTGCCCCGCGTGGGGCGGTGATGAACAGAAACGCTCTATCACGCGAGCAGAAGTGCCGCGTGATGAGAAAACACAACAGGTTGAGTTGTAATGTGCACGCCCCCAATTGACGCGCCAAAACATCCTGAAACTCAATCAGATGCTGAAGACGTATCACAGTTCACATGAAACCGCAATTCATCTTCAGTCCCTGACCTTTTGAGCGCATAAGAAAGAACCCCCTAAACCCCATTGAAACCCGCAATAGGAATAGGTGAATGTATCAAAAAACCGCTTTTTTGTCAAGGGTCTTGGACAGAATGAAGAAAAAGGCTCAAAAATGCCTGTTTTAGATCAAAAAGGTAGGTAGTAGGTGGTAGGTAGGGAATTCCCACCTACTACCTACCACCTACTACCTACTACCTACTACCTACCACCTACTACCTACTACCTACTACCTACTACCTACCGAGCCCCACCTACTCCCTCACTTTCCAAAGCACCCAGGTCAACCCCAAGAGCAGTCCCGCCATCGTGCCGAACAAGGCATTCTTCGCAATGTTCGGACGCGCGAAGAAACGGGAAGGGAGCGGCGAATCAATGACCTGCACGCGCACGCTGAACCCGAAATAGTTCGGCGCCTGAACGGAAAGCTCATTCGCGGTCCGCACCGCCAAGTTCGTGGCCTGATCCCGATCACGGTGATACGCCACGATCGTCATGATTCCTGTCCCGGGCTCCACGGATGTCTCAATCGTTTCGCGCCATGCGCGACGCTTCTTGATCTCATCCGTTGGAAAAGATGAGGCATCAACCGACGGATCATTCGCCACTACGGAAAAAAATGCCGTGGTATACACGATCTCTCCGAGATTCTGCGCGATGCGCTCCGTGGACTTGATTGCCGTGTACGGATCCAGTCCGGTCGGATTCGTCTGCGTGATCAACAGCTTGACCGTGCTGGAGTACTGAAAAGGCTGGACGAATGAAAAACCAAGCGCGAGCACGCAACCGAGAACCGCCACCAAGGCGACCTGGCGCCATAGATGGGCAATGATGCGAACGTAATTCGGACGGGACATATCAATTCGTAGTTCGTAGTTCGTATCTCGGGGAGGCGCATGCTCCTCGCATCGCATGACGGTTCCATTCTCCCGAAATACGAACTACGAGATACGAAATCTACTTCATCACGGAGCTCATCACCTTGCTTCCGAGCGTCACCGGAATCTCCATCGAAACGCCATCGCGGACAACCGTGAGCTTCACCGAGGCATTCGGCTTGTACTGCACCAGGATCTCTCCGAGATCCGCTCGTCCATCCAGGATATCATGATCCACCATTTGAATCACATCTCCATCCTTCAATCCGGCCAGGGATGCCGGAGAATCCGCGCTGACGCCGGATATTCTTCTCTCCGCATTCCCCACGATGAGTGCGCCACGTGCCGGATAACTCCCGGGTTCAGCCAAACGCGTATTCGCCAAATCAATCGTCTGAACGCCGAGCGCGGCATGAAGAATTGTGCCATCGGAAAAAATGCCGAATAGCGATGGAGCCCATGCGGAAGCCGGAATGAATTGCGCACGACCATCCTCGCCTCTTTCCATGAGCCCGATCAGTGACCCGTTCGTTCCCCAAACCGGAGACCCCATGTCTCCATCACGCAATAGGCCGGAAAGCGACCCTCGACGCAAAGCAAAATCACTCGATGCCCCGACCATCTCTTCCGTGTCACGACCCAGCGCCGTAATAATCATGGATTCAAAGTTCCCCGGACGCCGTTCCGCCCACACCGCCATGCCACGCGTAACATCCTGAAATCGAGCGAATGTCGGCGCGGATCCGTTCCGAATATCCGTCTTCAAGAACGCCACGGAGCCACGCATATCCGCCACGCCCCTCGAAACCGCATGCGGACCATCCTGCCAAATTACGAGCTCGGCGATCGGGATATCCTTTACCGTTTCCAAGGGAACCACGTACCACCCGTCAGAGGTTACGGCCACGGCTTGCGCAACGGCATCCGTATCACGATAGATACTCACGGTCTTTGAAGCCATGCGGTACACGGTAACCGCCGGAGACATTCGGCGCTCAGCGAAAGCCGGGGGCACGATAAGTTCCGGTGACTCCGGATCAACATTAACGAGTATGATATCCGGTCCCAATCGCGAGGTTGAAGACGCGGACAGCCCACCCGAGGAGGCGAAAGCCGGCACATACGTGGAAACTGGAAAATCCGCGACCATCCATCCGGCCGCGGCTCCGGCGCACGCGCCACCCAGGATCGAGGCAAAAATCACGATCAAGGCAAAACGAAAATCTGCAGAAAGACAGTTCGTTTTTAAAGGAAACCATTTCATAGGCGGAAGTATACGGGAAAATGATGGGGGTGAATAGTGGGATCAGCTTTCGTAGATCGGTATTCGTAGTTCGTAGTTCGGTTTTCGTATTTCGGGAATATTTGGGATAGATGTCGGAGGCCTGTATCGTTCACGTCTCGCTTTTCCCGAAATACGAAATGCGAGCTACGAACCCCGAGATACGAATCCCCTCACCGCCAGGTCGCCGTGGAGGCAACCACGATGAGGAGCGCGGTGCCGATCACGGCCTCAAGGAGGATTGTCCGCCGAGGGATCGGTGGCGCAATACCATACCGACGCACGCGCAGAGCAATAGCTCCGCAGAGCGCCGCAATCATGGCGTGAACTTCCATGCGCAGTGGAACGATGGCGATCAACATCCCGACCTGCATTCCCATCCACGTACCGATGAGCGTCCATCGACGACGAGACTCCCCGCTCGCCTCTGGATGCGCGGTCACGTGCCACAGCACTCCTCCGGCGACCCCGAGGAACACAATCGGGAGTCCGCGATGCGTATTGACGAATACGAGCATGCCGGACAGCGTGTATGCCGACATCCAAAAAATCAGCGGCACGAGCGCGAGGTTCAAATGCGTCATGCCATTAACGGGATACTTGGAGGCGAAAAATGCGGAAAGGAACAGGAGCTCAAGGATGAGGAAAGAGATCAAACCAACGAATATCGGAATCCCCCAGTACCGCAACGACCCTTCGAGGAGGAGCATGCCGAATCCCGCAGAAAGGAGCGCTAAGAGCGACGGGATGACGAGTCGCAAATCCCCCCATCCCCTCCTCCGCCCTTTTTGGAGCATAAGGGCAACCCCGCCGAGAAAAGCCACGAGAGCCGGGGCCAAGATCCACGGATACCACTCCGCATACCGCGCCTGCATCCCAAAAAAGACGGCGCAGATGCCGCCCACCACAAAAGGCAATAATCGGAAGAGGATGGCCATGGATATGCAAAGGAATTTTTGAGACAGGCTCTACCACAAAAACCCAAAAAAGAGAAGGGCGGATGTTCAGGGACTTGCCGGGGTGGGTGTTCCTACGGAGAATGAGAGTCGCAAGGAACCGTCTTGCAAATGAACATCTTTCAGATTCATTGATTGAATCTTTGTCTCCCATACCGCAATGCCATGCGAGGAGAGCGCTTGCCGAAGATATTCGATCAAACTCGTCATGAGGGGCAGATCGCCGACGTACGCCCTCTGAATAGAGACCGAGACCTTCCCATCCGGCCCGATCGTCGGAACGAGGTCTCCGAGCACATGAATCTCTCCGATCTTCGTCCACAAAATTCCGGAAACCTCGACGGAAGATGTACTGACCGCGGCCTGAAGATTCCGAACCCGAATGCCATCCGATGACGTCGCCACCGTTTCGATCGCGCCACGCATAGCCCCTGTGAGCTCCGCTTCCGTCACCGTAATTTCACGCGACCCATCGGAAGCCACGCTCGCCACGAAGAGTCGCATTTGCATCTGTTTGGAAAACTCCTCTGGCGACATCGTGTCAGCTTCCACGATCCTGATCGGCGTGATCGGCGGAGACATCTCCGAAAAGTACGGAACATGCACGAGACCCGTTCGGGCGATCACGTACGCGCCGGCGATCACGACGATCGCGATCGCGACCAGAAGCATCAGGAGACACGAGAGGATATTCTTCCCGACCTTCGCGTGTGCGAGCGTATACGTGGACATCGGTTTGAGATGAACAGGTGCCGCGCCTTGCGGAGGCGGAGGCGGAGCGAGAGACGGTCGCGAAGGCATCGGAGACCCTCGGCGCGGGGCGGGAGAAGGTTCGGATCCGGATGAATGTGGAGGTCGTGAGTTCGGCATGTTCATAGGGAGTGGGTGAGAATCTCGTTCGACAAAGCTTTCATAAAAAGATAGCATACGCGCACCCAGTCTTCACCATGAATTTTTCAGAGAACCGAAAGGCTAAATTCAGCTACGAAACCCTCGAAACCTTCGAGGGTGGCATTGTGCTGACCGGACAGGAAACAAAGTCCATTCGCGAGGGTGGAGCAAACCTCCTCGGAAGCTACCTGGGCATTGATCGTGGCGAGCTTTTCCTCAAACATGCGTCCATCCGGCCATACGCAAAAGCCGGCCGATTAAAGGATTATCAGCCCGATAGGGATAGGAAGGTTCTGATCCATAAAAAGGAGATTCTGTACCTCTTTGGAAAAATACAGCAAAAAGGCTTGACATTAGTCCCCTTTTCCCTGTATCCTCATGCCCGTCAGATCAAGCTCTCTTTCGGCCTCTGTCGCGGAAAAACGACTCACGATAAACGTGAAACGCTCCGCAAACGAGATATCGAACGGGACATGCGTCTCGACTCCTAGCGGATCCGTTGAAAAAAGATGAATTGCGCCTCCCGATGGACATCGGGAAAGCAAGTCGCTTTTTTCAACGGATCCACAACATGGGGATGCCGAGCATTGACGGACGGTTCGTTCAACTTCTGCAGACCGAATGTCGGGACCATTCGTAAATCCCTCCCGAATCAAGACAACTGCCAACGTCTTCACAAAGGTGAAGGAAGCGGTCGCTTCGGCGTTCCGTGCTCCTTCCACCGCGATGGCTATCGCCTAGGCGATACGTCCATCCCGATCGCTCCTCACTCGCCCGCTGAGAGGAATCCGATCGTCACTTCGCGGGCTTGTATGCGCGTTTCCACCCTGTCTGCGCGCATAGACCTGGCCGACGGCGGTAGAGATCGTCCTCTTGTCCGTTTACCGTACGATCTCTCATCCGAACGGACTATGTCTGTAAACGAAGGAGTTGTCCGACTGGACCGGACGGGGGTGCGACTCCCCCCATCTCCACCAAAGATATCTTAGAAAGGATGCCGGATTCTTTCCGTCATCATCCCCCAATACTCTTCTCCAATGCGTATCCACTACCGACGCAATCGTAGGCCTCAGTTCGATCCTGGTCTCCAGTATCGCGCGAATGACTCGATCCGCGTTCCGAATGTCCGCGTCGTCGACGAAAACGGAGAGCCGCTCGGCGTCATGCCGACGCGCCAAGCCATCCGGCTGGCGCAGGAACGTGAGCTCGATCTCGTAGAAGTCGCACCGAAGGCAGAGCCGCCAGTCTGCCGTATCATTGACTACGGACAATTCAAGTACCAAAAAGAGAAAGAGCACAAGGCACAAAAGACGCACGCGCGAAAAGTGGAAGTCAAAGGCACGCGATTGAGCGTAAAAATGGGAGAGCACGATCTCGATATCCGTTTGGACAAGACGAAAGAATTCCTCGAAGACGGCCAGAAGGTAAAAATTGAAATCATCCTCCGTGGGCGCGAAAAAGCACATGGAAACATCGCGGAACAACGGATTATGGATTTCATCGAACGGCTTAAGCCTTTCTTCGAGCTTTACATTGAACAACCCGTGAAACGGCAAGGCGGCAACGTGTCTGCCATCATCGGAAGAAAATAATTGATCATCAATCGCTATGAAGCAAAAAACGAATAAGACCATCTCAAAGCGTTTCCGCATCACTTCGACCGGAAAGCTTCTTCGCCGAAAGGGCGGACAGAACCACTTCAATGGCCGAGAGTCCGGAGTCGTCACGCGAAACAAGCGCCGGGACGAAACCATGTCACCTGCGGATACGAAGAACATTAAGACCCTCATTCAAAACTTCTAAAAAATCGTTGATTAGTTGATTGGCCACCTGCCAACGCCTGAAGGACGCATCGCGTTAAACGCGACGTAGCCGATGATGGGCAGGTACATAGTTGATTAGACAGGACAACCCTAACCGAACCAATTAACCAATCATCTACTTACCAATCAACCATTATGCCACGAGTCAAACGCGGAATGATGCACGTCAAGCATCGCAAAAACATCCTCAAGCGCACCAAGGGAATGCTCTGGGGCCGCAAGTCCAAGATCGGTCTCGCGAAGATCGCCTCCGTCAAAGCCGGACGCCAGGCCTACGTGGGACGCAAGCTCAAGAAGCGCAATAACCGATCCCTCATGCAGACCCGCATCAATGCCGCGGCGCGCGAAGTGGGAACAACCTACTCCAAGCTCATCAATGCTCTGAAGATAAAAGGCATCGCCCTTGATCGCAAAGTTTTGAGCGAGATCGCCATGAAGCATCCGGACGTCTTCAAGAAGATCGCAGCCTAAAATCCCGTTTTCAACATTCAAGCTCCCCTCACGGGGAGTTTTGATTATTGAACAGTTTTAAGAGGGACATTTTCTTCCGCGAATCCTGACATTTTGGTATACTGCGATTCGATCACTTATGTGCGCACAATTTTCCGCTGAACGAGTAATCTCCTCCCCCGAGAACGGAGATCGAATTAGTGGCATCCACCCCATTGAGACGGGAAGGGGTGACGAGGAGCGACAGGACTCCCGTCGTGCGCACCATGAGGCGAAAATTGCCATGGCGGAAACGAACGCATGGCTCATTGACTCGGAACGACACCACCACATCCACAGCGAACAGAATTGGGAGCACGTCCTCAAGCTCCGCAAACACGAACTCGAACTCGGAGAAATCATCCAAGAGCTGTGGGACGAAGGCTCGGATGAGAATTCCGCTATCCTCTCCCATGCGGCTATGGCTCAAAAGGCCGTGCGCGATGCGCTCAAACGCATCCATGCGGATGTCCTCGAAACCGCTGAGAGAGAAGGCGAGACAGGCACAACCGAACAGGTTGCCCTGAAGGAAGAAGTTGTGGACGGAAAAGATGCGCGCGAAGAAGTAACAAGCGTCTCTGCGGAAATCGAACTCGCGCACGCGGAAGCACAGAGCGCGCAAGAAGCCCTCGAAGAGGCTATGCGGTTCGCCGAAGAAGTGGCGGACGTCCCATCGTCGGAAGAAAGCACGGATCGTATTTCAGAACTGGATTTTGGAGCGGATGCCGACACGGAACCGCGTCTGATGGACATTCCGGCCAACTTCGAAGCAACACAAAGGAAGACGGACGAACTCATGACCTACGTGCGCAGAATCGCCACAATGATCGAACAAGGCTCGGTCACGAAAGATGCGCTTTCAGCCATTCAGAAAGACCTGACCCTCACATTCCGAGAACCGTTAGAGGAACGCTTGAGCCTCCTTCGAGTTTCCCACCGCTTGAGCAAGAACCCCGAGAGAGAAGCGGAACTTATCGCAAAGAGCCTCCATGAAATCGAGGATGTCATACATCGCATCACGATCGCTCGAGCCCTGACCGCTCCGGAACGGATAGAGCCGATCGAGAACCAGATCAAACGTAAAACCGACCTTCGGGACAAGCTCGTCAACATCTCGGAAACGCTCGTCAATGCCCTCAACAAAACCGGCATGGAGAATCCGGAACTCGAGATGACGCTCTACACGCAACCGGGAATCGTTTCCGGAATCAGACGACTCTTTGGCGGACGCGCAACGAGCATCAATGCGAAGTCTCTCCAAAAAATCATTCATGACGCGCAACGCGTGCAGGCGCAATTCAATGCCGAGTACTATACGGACGATGAG